>NZ_JBVYOJ010000068.1:0-501 GCF_056120465.1 Paenibacillus sp. sgz302148 | reverse complement strand
GGGGTAGATGATTGGGGTGAAGTCGTAACAAGGTAGCCGTATCGGAAGGTGCGGCTGGATCACCTCCTTTCTATGGAGAATCGCTTCCTGCAACGGAAGCATTCACAATCTGTGCCTTGAGCACAAAGGTCGGCTTATTCACTCGTTGTCAGTTTTGAAAGAGCAATCTTGATCTCTTCGGAGATTGCGAATGCCTTTCAAACTTGTCGACAACTGAAAAGCATAACTTGCTTTTAACAGTTGCGACGTTGTTCCTTGAAAACTGGATAGCGAAAGTTAAGCGAAAGCTTAGAACATCCTTTAGCTGTATTAACAAGCTTGAAGCTGCATGTCCTTTCTAATGAACGCTATTTTACGTAGCGAACGCAGGGAGCGACTCAGCGTAAAAAGCGTTACTGACAACGCGCTGCATGAAATGCAGCTAACCGTTGCAGTGTAGTTAAGCTAATAAGAGCGCACGGAGGATGCCTAGGCGCTAGGAGCCGAAGAAGGACGTGGCGA
>NZ_JBVYOJ010000067.1:0-628 GCF_056120465.1 Paenibacillus sp. sgz302148 | reverse complement strand
GTCTGGAATACCAGGGGATTGTTATTGGAATGCCCTAATACGTAAGCCACGATGGATTTATCATGTAGGTCTAGGATAGCGCTTAGATAAGCTTTCTGACCGTGACCATATTTAAATTCTGTTACATCCGTTACCCACTTTTCATTAGGGACGCTTGCTTGAAACTTACGATTCAATACATTCTCGGCTACCTGCTGTGGTGTGGAATACGCATATTTCTTCTTCTTCCTACGAATCACAGACTGAATTCCCTTTACCTTCATAAGCCGGTATACACGCTTATGATTGATCGTTTTTCCGGTTTCACGGCGCATGTGCAAGGTTAATTGACGATAGCCAAAGGTTCGCTCTACTTTCTCGTAGATCTCCATCATTACCTGCATTAACTTTTCATTCTCCATCTCACGAGCGCTGGGTTTGCGTTCTAGCCATTTGTAGTAGCTTGAGCGTGCAATTCCTGCAATTTTACACAGAAGCTGAACACGAATTGACGCTTCTTTCTGAAGCGCTTGAATGGCAAGGTAGATGTTCTCCTGTCGATATTGGCTTAGCTTCGCCTCCTTTGTATTTCTTGTAACTTTTTTAGGAACGCATTTTCCGCCCGAAGCCGTTCCATTTCATATTCCAT
>NZ_JBVYOJ010000066.1:0-642 GCF_056120465.1 Paenibacillus sp. sgz302148 | reverse complement strand
TTTTTTTACGTAGTAAGCAGACCTATAAGCCCAAAAGGTGAAGTGGCGAGCCGCGGGAAGGGAGTCGGAGGGGGCCATATTACCTGAGAAGTGGGGACAACACAACCTCATGGAGGGAAGGGCGCCGAAAGGCAACACCCCACTTTGTTCAAGTGTGAAGGGAAGGTAAGAGTGAGTGAATGCAGTAAACCCTGCTAACTACGCCAAAGTAAAAGCTCAACAACTTCATAAAGCACTATACCTTGCGGCCAAGGAAAATCCAAAGCGCAAGTTTCATGCACTGTACGACAAGGTTCATCGCGAAGATATTCTTTGGGAAGCATGGAGACGAGTAAAGGGAAATCATGGTAGCGGTGGGATTGATGGCGTAACGATCACCTCGATCCTGGAAGAGTATGGAGAAACGAAGTTCATAACCGAAGTTCAGGAGAAGCTAAAAAGTGGAACGTACCGACCCATGCCGGCTAGACGAAAGGAAATTCCAAAAGCAGACGGCAAAATGCGTCCGCTCGGGATACCCGCAATATGTGATCGAGTCGTACAGATGGCAGCCAAGATGGTCTTGGAACCGATTTTCGAACCGGACTTCAAAGAATTCTCCTACGGATTCCGCCCGGGAAAGAATGCTCATCATGCGATCCG
>NZ_JBVYOJ010000065.1:0-647 GCF_056120465.1 Paenibacillus sp. sgz302148 | reverse complement strand
TGCCTGCTTACGGCTCCCCGAGGCGATTTCGTCGTTCGCCACGTCCTTCTTCGGCTCCTAGCGCCTAGGCATCCTCCGTGCGCTCTTATTAGCTTAACTACACTGCAACAGTTAGCTGCATTTCATGCAGCGCGTTGTCAGTAACGCTTTTTACGCTGAGTCGCTCCCTGCGTTCGCTACGTAAAATAGCGTTCATTAGAAAGGACATGCAGCTAAAGCTTGTTAATACAGCTAAAGGATGTTCTAAGCTTTCGCTTAACTTTCGCTATCCAGTTTTCAAGGAACAAGTTTCACTGCTTTTTCAGCAGGAAGATTATCTTATCACAACACTCTATTAAAAGCAAGTAAAACTTTTAAATTCATGTTGCGAACATGGATGGTGGAGCCAAGCGGGATCGAACCGCTGACCTCCTGCTTGCAAGGCAGGCGCTCTCCCAGCTGAGCTATGGCCCCATAAGTTCCATCAAAACTGAACAAATGTAATCGCAATGTCATTGTTGTGCTCAAGGCACATTGTGAATGTTTCCGTTGCAGGAAACGATTCTCCATAGAAAGGAGGTGATCCAGCCGCACCTTCCGATACGGCTACCTTGTTACGACTTCACCCCAATCATCTACCCCACCTTCGGCGGCTGGCTCCTTGCGGT
>NZ_JBVYOJ010000064.1:0-676 GCF_056120465.1 Paenibacillus sp. sgz302148 | reverse complement strand
TATGCCGGAAAACCCGCTGTATGATATCTTCGTCGAACGTCTCCCGCCGCAGCATGACCGCTTGGTTCAGGTGATGCTTGTTCCCGGACCGTCGCTCGAAAAACCAGCTTTGAATCGGCGTCAGCTTCACGGGCCCTTCTACGGCACGGTCCTCCCGCTTCTGGCTTTGTTTCACCCGCTCGCTCAAGTCCCGAATTGTCGGGTAGGCGTACACTTCTCTAACGGAAACACTCATATCGTATGATTTTAGCCGGGCCGCGACCTGAATGGCTTTGATGGAGTCACCACCGAGCTCGAAGAAATTGTCATGCACGCCCGCTTTCGGCACGCCCAGCACTTCGCTCCATACCTCCGCTAACTTTGCTTCCGTTTCGTTCTCCGGTGCTTCGTACTCCGCCTCAGCAGCCAGCGGTTCTGCATAGGCCAAGAGTGCTTTTCGATCCGTCTTCCCGTTAGCCGTCAGCGGCAGGCGATCCAGGCGGACGATCTGGCCAGGAACCATATAATGCGGCAGCTTCTCCGATAGTTCGCGCTTAACGGCTGCCATATCCGCCGTTTCACCTGTCAAGAAACCGCATAAATATTCCGATTTGGATAGCCCAGCCGCAACGAGGACCACCGCTTCTTTTACGCCGGGGCACTGCAAGAGTGCATGCTCGATTTCCCCAAGCTCAAT
>NZ_JBVYOJ010000063.1:0-707 GCF_056120465.1 Paenibacillus sp. sgz302148 | reverse complement strand
TCACTGCTTTATCAGCAGCGAAAGCTATCTTACCACATCCGCCCGATCAAAGCAACTGCTTTTTTCGAAGTTTCCGAGGTAATATTTGGTTGGTGGAGCCAAGCGGGATCGAACCGCTGACCTCCTGCTTGCAAGGCAGGCGCTCTCCCAGCTGAGCTATGGCCCCATATTCACCCCAAAAAGTGACGTATGCCTCCGAAGCCTATTCCGATTACTTTTCGGGGACCCCGGGTATACATAACTTATGGAAATGCATTATGGTGGGCCCTAGTGGACTCGAACCACCGACCTCACCCTTATCAGGGGTGCGCTCTAACCAGCTGAGCTAAGGGCCCTCATTACGAAGCCTTCGCTTCGTCGCTTTCATGAAAAAACCCACCGATTTGGGTTGCTTGGCGACGTCCTACTCTCCCAGGATCCTGCGATCCAAGTACCATCGGCGCTGGAGGGCTTAACGGTCGTGTTCGGGATGGGTACGCGTGGAACCCCTCCGCCATCGCCACCAAACGCAGAAAGAGATGTTGCTCTTTCAAAACTGACAACGAGTGAATAAGCCGGTTTGTTCGAAGTTTCCTTCGAATTATTGTGCTCAAGGCACATTGTGAATGCTTCCGTTGCAGGAAGCGATTCTCCATAGAAAGGAGGTGATCCAGCCGCACCTTCCGATACGGCTACCTTGTTACGACTTCACCCCAATCATCTACCCC
>NZ_JBVYOJ010000062.1:0-823 GCF_056120465.1 Paenibacillus sp. sgz302148 | reverse complement strand
TGGGCGGATCGATTGATGGAGTACGCCCAGTCGCCCGAGCTGCTGAAAGAACTGAAGTACTGGGGGGCTTTGTCGGAAAAGGCCGCAGCAGAGCTACCGAAGGACCGGGCAGGAACGGCACGGCAAATGAAATACAGCCGAACAGCGGAAACGGTGATTGGATCTAGGCAGACGTTAAAACTGTTAACGGAAGCAAATAAAGCGTATCGCACAAATCCGCAGGAGCTGCTGTTAGCGGTCCTCGGAATGACCATCCGGGAATGGGCGGGCCAGGATGAGGTGCTGATTAACCTGGAAGGCCACGGGCGGGAAGGGGTGCAAGAGGACTTTCCGGACGTTACCCGAACGGTAGGGTGGTTCACTGCGGAATATCCGGTTCGACTGGAGACTAGCGGCGGCGATCTGTCGGGACAAATCATCGGCGTGAAAGAAGCGATGCGTCGTATTCCAAACAACGGGTTCGGGTACGGGGTGCTGAAGTATTTGACGCAGGAAGGGCAAAAGGAAGGTCTAACCCTGCGGGTGCGGCCGGAAATCAGTTTCAACTATTTGGGACAGTTCGACAACGATATTCCGTCGGATCTGGTAACCCTGTCCGAATACGGGACCGGACAAGGAGTGAGTGGGAAATTTGAGAGTGAATATGCGCTGGACATTAACTGCATGGTTGTTGGTGGGGAGCTGAGAGTGGAAACGACTTACAGCTCGGAGGAATACGACGAAGAGACGATCACGCTATTGCTGCATAGGTTCGCCCATCATCTGGACGCCGTACTCGATCATTGTACCGGCAGGGTACCGCAGCCGACGCCTAGCGATTACG
>NZ_JBVYOJ010000061.1:0-869 GCF_056120465.1 Paenibacillus sp. sgz302148 | reverse complement strand
CCTCTGTCAAGAAAGTGGACACCCAAAACCAATTAACCTACGCGTTTGTAGTACATCGACTCGAACTGAGTGGGCGATACGTACCCCAAAGCTCCGTGAATTCGTTTGCGATTGTAGAACAATTCGATGTACTCGAACATTTCTTGCTGGGCCTGCTTCTTCGTCTTAAATTTCGTACAGTAAATAAACTCCTTCTTCAGCACGCTGTGAAAGGACTCGATGCAGGCGTTGTCGTAGCAATTTCCTCTTCTGCTCATGCTGGCCTTCATTTTGTACTTCTTGAGACGCTCGCGGTATTCGTCGGACGTATACTGCGAGCCGCGGTCCGAATGATGAATGAGTTTGTGTTTGGGTTTCTGCGCTGCGTACGCCTTGTCCAAAGCCATCAGCACTAAATCCGTCGTCATGCGGTCTGCCAACTCCCAGCCGACGATTTTGCGGGTATATAAATCAAGAACGCTTGCGAGATACAAACGGCCTTCGCGGCATGGAATGTAGGTGATGTCGGTTACCCATACTTTGTTCGGCGCGGTAGTCTTGAAATTTTGATTCAAACGGTTAGGCGCGATCGGATTGGCGTGATTGGAGTCTGTCGTACAAACACGAAACTTCCTTGCTACGCAGGAGCGCATGCCATTTTCCTTCATGAGCTTGCCGACCAGCCGTTCCGACACTTTCCAGCCCTCTTCGCGGAGCTTCTCGGTAATTTTAGGGCTACCGTAGCGTTTCGTGGAGTCATGGTACAGCCAAGAGATCCGCGCCAAAAGCAGCTTACGGCGCTTCTGATAACTATTCACGTTGGTTTTCTCTGAAAGCCATTTGTAGTACCCACTCCTGGAAACGCCAAGTGTGCTACACATCTTCTCCAT
>NZ_JBVYOJ010000060.1:0-890 GCF_056120465.1 Paenibacillus sp. sgz302148 | reverse complement strand
TTTATGAGCGTACCGAAGAACGACTTGGTTATCGGAACGGAACTTACCCGCATACACTCGTGACTCGCGTGGGGAAGTTGACGCTAAGTGTTCCGCGTTTTCGAGACGGGAAGTTCTCCACGGAATTATTCGCTCGTTATCAACGTAGCGAGCAAGCCCTCGTCCTTGCACTCATGGAAATGGTCTTGAACGGTGTCTCTACACGAAAAGTGACGCAGGTAACCGAGGAACTGTGCGGCACAGAGTTCTCCAAATCGACAGTAAGCGAGCTCTGTAAAGGGCTCGATCCTGTGGTGCGTGAGTGGAGCACGCGATCGCTAACGGAGAATACGTACCCTTTCCTTGTCGTTGACGCCTTGTACGTAAAGGTCCGTGAAGACGGTAGAGTTCGTTCACGCGGCGTTATGATCGCAACCGGTATCAACCAAGAGGGATACCGGGAGTTACTTGGTCTCATGGTTGGCGATACCGAGTCTGAAGCCAGTTGGGGCGCATTCTTTATGGATCTAAAAGAACGCGGCTTACACGGTGTGGACCTTGTCACAAGCGACCAGCACGGCGGGTTAGTGAAGGCGGTTCGGACTCACTTTCAAGGCGTCACCTGGCAACGATGCCAGACTCACTTTATGCGCAACGTTCTTGATGCATCACCGAAATCGCTTCGGCACGAGGTGAAAGCTCATGTACGGGCGATCTTTGAAGCAGCGAACGAAGAGATCGGCCGATCTCTTTTAGAGAAAACGATGCACACTTTTCAAGAGACAGCGCCAAAGGCTATGCAAGTTCTTGAGGATGGCTTTGATGATGCAACAGCCGTATTAGCGCTGCCAGCCGTCGTAAGGGTCCGCGTGCGCACAACCAATGCCGTAGAGCGCCTTAATGAAGAGCTA
>NZ_JBVYOJ010000059.1:0-944 GCF_056120465.1 Paenibacillus sp. sgz302148 | reverse complement strand
CACATCCGACGCGCCGTAAAGAAGGGTGTTTATTGGGTGGTCGACATCGACATCACGGGCTACTTTGACAACATCCCACACGAGAAGTTAATGATGTTGGTAGAACAACGCATCTGCGATCGCCGTATCCTAAAACTGCTTCGCCAATGGCTAAAGGCAGGTTTCGTGAAAGATGATCAGTTTCACGAGACGGAGATTGGCAGTCCGCAAGGTGGAGTCATCTCTCCACTGCTGGCAAACATTTACCTCAACTATCTGGATAACATCTGGGAGAAAAAGTTCAAAGAGACCGGGACACTGGTGCGATATGCGGACGATCTTGTCGTCCTATGCAAAACCAAAGAAAGTGCGATGGAAGCCATTGATGTGCTCAAAGCAGTGTTTCAAAAGCTGGAGCTCCAGATGAACAAAACCAAATCCAAACTGGTCAACCTATGGGGGGATAAAGAGGGATTCGATTTCCTCGGCATGCACCACAGGAAAATACCCAAGATGGTAAAGGGGAAAGAAACGCACATTCTTCGAAGCTATCCGTCGAGAAAAGCGATGAAGAAAATGCGTCAAGCGGTTAAAGAGGTGACGGAACCAAGAAACAGACTGTTCTGGACAATGAACCGAATGGTAAAAGAACTCAATCCCAAGATACAGGGATGGAAGAATTTCTACAGCCTCGATAGCTTCGCAGACACATTTCTGAACAAGATCGACTGGTACATCCGAAAGAGACTGATGCTCTTCTGGAACAAGAAGCATAACCGACGAAAGAAACACAGCAAATCCAGTCTAGCCGGAGCTGCTGCTGAGCTCGCCGGACTTAAGAAACTTGCAGCTTAGAGAAAGTACCGCAATGCACAAGGAAGAAGAACATCGGAAAGCCGGATGAGGGAAAACCTCACGTCCGGTTTGATGAGGAGGGGCTGAATTACTCAGCCCTTTACTCTACT
>NZ_JBVYOJ010000058.1:0-1104 GCF_056120465.1 Paenibacillus sp. sgz302148 | reverse complement strand
GAAAGCGACGAAGCGAAGGCTTCGTAATGAGGGCCCTTAGCTCAGCTGGTTAGAGCGCACCCCTGATAAGGGTGAGGTCGGTGGTTCGAGTCCACTAGGGCCCACCATACAAATCCCCCAAAAGTGAAGAAGTGGCTTCGAAGCGTAATCCGATTACTTTTCGGGGGCCCCGGAAACACTACATTGGGAAATAACTTGGGGCCATAGCTCAGCTGGGAGAGCGCCTGCCTTGCAAGCAGGAGGTCAGCGGTTCGATCCCGCTTGGCTCCACCAACCAAATATTACCTCGGAAACTTCGAAAAAAAGCAGTTGCTTTGATCGGGCGGATGTGGTAAGATAGCTTTCGCTGCTGATAAAGCAGTGAAGCGAAAGAAGAACTTGTTCCTTGAAAACTGGATAGCGAAAGTTAAGCGAAAGCTTAGAACATCCTTTAGCTGTATTAACAAAAGCTTGAGGCTGCGCAAGCAGCACAACAAGCATAGTTAAGCTAATAAGAGCGCACGGAGGATGCCTAGGCGCTAGGAGCCGAAGAAGGACGTGGTGAACGACGAAATCGCCTCGGGGAGCCGTAAGCAGGCATCGATCCGGGGATATCCGAATGGGGAAACCCGGCTGTCGTAATAGACAGTCACTCTGCACTGAATTCATAGGTGCAGAAGAGGCATACCAGGGGAACTGAAACATNAGCCGTAAGCAGGCATCGATCCGGGGATATCCGAATGGGGAAACCCGGCTGTCGTAATAGACAGTCACTCTGCACTGAATCCATAGGTGCAGAAGAGGCATACCAGGGGAACTGAAACATCTAAGTACCCTGAGGAAGAGAAAACAAAAGTGATTCCGTCAGTAGCGGCGAGCGAACGCGGATTAGCCCAAACCAGGGAGCTTGCTCCTTGGGGTTGTAGGACGTCTCACATGGAGTTACAAAGGTGTTGGTTAGGCGAAGAGGTCTGGAAAGGCCCGCTAGAAGAGGTAAAAGCCCTGTAACCAAAAGCCAGCACCCTCCGAGACGGATCCTGAGTACGGCGGGACACGTGAAACCCCGTCGGAATCCGGCAGGACCATCTGCCAAGGCTAAATACTCCCTAGCGACCGATAGCGAAG
>NZ_JBVYOJ010000057.1:0-1202 GCF_056120465.1 Paenibacillus sp. sgz302148 | reverse complement strand
TCGTACAAATCTTGTTGTTCGACATTTTCTCTAAAATTTTGGTAAAATGCGACATACCATTTTCCATATTATCAGATTTTCGGATAAAAAACTATATCTCGTCAAGATAGTTCGTAGAATCACATGATATCCCTCAGGCAGTCCTCGACAAAATCCGGGGCTGCTTTTTTGATTTGATCAACCGTATGCATGTACCGCTGCGTCGTATTGATTTGCGCATGGCCGAGCGTCTCTTGTACTTGCTGAAGCGAGGCACCGTTAAGCAGGGCCAAGGTTGCGTTCGTATGGCGCAGCCAGTGAGGCGTTACTTTTTTGCCTAAATCGCAAAGCTCTCGGGCTGTCTGAAAAATCCGTTCCACTTGTCGGGTTGTAATAGGGAATACCCGCTCATTGCGGCTTTGTCCTGCCCTGGGGTAATTGGGCATATTTTGGAACAGATCCCATAGTGATTTCGGTACTTTAACCTCGCGCTGCTTGCCGCCCTTGCCTTCCATAACCGTTAACCAGACGGAAGTGTCGGACGGGTCGCTATGAAAATCCTCCCATTTAATCGAAATCAATTCCGAGACGCGAAGCCCTAGCAGCACTAGCGCTACGCCAATTACATAATCTCGCTCCCCCTGTTTTTTCAATTGATCGATCAAGCGGCTAACCTCTCGTTTCGTTAAGTAGTGCTTCGTACTTGTGACGGTGACCTTCGGCGTTTTGATGCAAGTCGTCGGGTTATGGCTGAAGATCCCGATATTGGGGTCGCTTCCCCATTTGTACAGTGATCGAAGCGGGGCGATGAGATTGGCAACGGTGGCCGGGGCGTGCGACTTGCCTGTTTTGCTGCCGAATCCTTTGATTAAGCCGATTTTGAATACCTCGATTTGTCGCCATGTCACTTTGCCAAGCGGATGATAACCGATAAATTGCATGAATTGAGCGATTGCATTTCTGTAATTTCTCAACGTGTAAGGTGAACGATCGCAAGTGGCCAGGAACATGTTCACGATTTGCTCATCGGTGTATACATCGCCGGTGTAATCCCGATAAACGGCAGGATGAAGGGAAGTATTTTGCGGATGCATGATGCTGGGTCCTCCTTTTTTGTCGAACAACAAGATTTGTACGAAATCCATTTTACCGAACTTTTCCTAAACATACATCAAGGAGGGACCAAATGACACAAAGTGAAGCCAAAAGGGTAAACGTGTGAT
>NZ_JBVYOJ010000056.1:0-1299 GCF_056120465.1 Paenibacillus sp. sgz302148 | reverse complement strand
GTGGTCTTACCCCTGTCAAGTAGACATAAGAAAAAAGCTATGCTGCCAACGCGCACCGATATTCAATCGGTGCGCGTTGTTTCAGTTTGGCTTGAAACCTCTGGTAGTTATAAAAGTAAATATACTCTTCTACAGCTTGCTGAATTTCCGCTCCTGATTTACACTGTTTAAGATACAACTTCTCTGTCTTGAGATGCGAGAAGAAGGACTCGATGCATGCGTTATCCAGGCAGGTTGCTTTGCGAGAGTGGCTGCCTTTAACGCCGAGAGCTTCTAATCGTGTGTTGTACACCTGAGACGTGTATTGGAAGCCTTGATCCGAATGGAGCACGGCTTCCGACACGTCTCTTTTTCTTGCCCACTGTTCAATGGTATCCAGAACAAGCGGTACATCGTTACGTTCAGACAACTGCCAAGCAACAATTTCATTGTTAAAGAGATCTTGAATAACAGAAAGATAATAAAAGTTCGTACCATCTGATATATAGGTAATATCCGTCACCATTTTTTGCTGCGGTGCTGTGGCATGAAACCTGCGTTTTAGTCGATTCGGATACACGACAGAGGGCGTGTAATTAGATTGTTTTCGCTTTTTGCGAATTACCGATTGAATCGCTAAACTTTTCATGAGACGCCATACTTTCTTGTGATTGACGACGTAGCCAGCCTCCCTCAAGGCTGTCAACATGCGCGGATACCCGAAGTAAGGGTGTGTAAAATGAATGGCCATCATATGTTCTTTGATTTTATGATCTCGATCTTGTCTTGCATCGCGCTGAGGTTTTGTAGTTCGCCATTTGTAATAGCTGGCCCTGGGTATCCCTGCAATGGCTAACAAGCGTGTAATGCCGTGTCGATGGCGTAATTCATCGACTATTTCATAGTTAGCCTGTTGGCTGAGGGCTTCTCCTTTATTAGATTTGGATACCGCTTTTTTAAGTAATCCACCTGCGCTTTCAGGTAATCCCGTTCTTCCTCAATGCTGCTAAAGGTGGTCCGCGGGCGGCCTTTAAGCGGATTCATCTCGCTTTTGCGCTCATCAAATGAGTCTCCGTTTTGCCACTTCTTCACCCACACTTTCAGTTGTGAACAATTACGTATTTTCAACTGTTCTGCTACAACCTTATAACTTGAATAGCCTTCAAGATAGGCTCTAACCGCTTGTAGCTTAAATTCATCAGTATACGATTGAAATACTTGTCCCTTTTTCGCCATAGAAAGATCCCCTCCAAGTGTCACTCGAACCTCCATGATACCATGAAGGTTTTTTTGAGTGTCTACTTAAAGGGGATAATATCA
>NZ_JBVYOJ010000054.1:0-1424 GCF_056120465.1 Paenibacillus sp. sgz302148 | reverse complement strand
TCCTCTCAAATTTCCTACGCCCGCGACAGATAGGGACCGAACTGTCTCACGACGTTCTGAACCCAGCTCGCGTACCGCTTTAATGGGCGAACAGCCCAACCCTTGGGACCTACTTCAGCCCCAGGATGCGATGAGCCGACATCGAGGTGCCAAACCTCCCCGTCGATGTGGACTCTTGGGGGAGATAAGCCTGTTATCCCCAGGGTAGCTTTTATCCGTTGAGCGATGGCCCTTCCATGCGGTACCACCGGATCACTAAGCCCGACTTTCGTCCCTGCTCGACTTGTAGGTCTCGCAGTCAAGCTCCCTTATGCCTTTGCACNCTGTTATCCCCAGGGTAGCTTTTATCCGTTGAGCGATGGCCCTTCCATGCGGTACCACCGGATCACTAAGCCCGACTTTCGTCCCTGCTCGACTTGTAGGTCTCGCAGTCAAGCTCCCTTATGCCTTTGCACTCTTCGAATGATTTCCAACCATTCTGAGGGAACCTTGGGGCGCCTCCGTTACTCTTTAGGAGGCGACCGCCCCAGTCAAACTGCCCACCTGACACGGTCCTCCTACCCGATTAGGGTAGCGAGTTAGAACTCCGATACGATCAGGGTGGTATCCCAACGTCGCCTCCGTCGATGCTGGCGCACCGACTTCTCAGGCTCCCACCTATCCTGTACAGATCGTACCAAAGTCCAATATCAAGCTGCAGTAAAGCTCCATGGGGTCTTTCCGTCTTGTCGCGGGTAACCTGCATCTTCACAGGTATTAAAATTTCACCGGATCTCTCGTTGAGACAGCGCCCAAGTCGTTACGCCATTCGTGCGGGTCAGAATTTACCTGACAAGGAATTTCGCTACCTTAGGACCGTTATAGTTACGGCCGCCGTTTACTGGGGCTTCGGTTCACAGCTTCGGGTTACCCCTAACCGCTCCCCTTAACCTTCCAGCACCGGGCAGGCGTCAGCCCGTATACTTCGCCTTACGGCTTCGCACAGACCTGTGTTTTTGCTAAACAGTCGCTTGGGCCTTTTCACTGCGGCCCCCTCGGGCTATTCACCCTACCGAGGCACCCCTTCTCCCGAAGTTACGGGGTCATTTTGCCGAGTTCCTTAACGAGAGTTCTTCCGCGCGCCTTAGAATTCTCTTCTCGCCTACCTGTGTCGGTTTGCGGTACGGGCACCATCGCCTGGCTAGAGGCTTTTCTTGACAGCCGGAGTACATGACCTTCGCTACTGCAATTTTCGCTCCCCATCACAGCCCAGCCTTATGGTGTGCGGATTTGCCTACACACCAGCCTCGCTGCTTGGACGGACTATTCCATCAGTCCGCGTCACTGCCCTTCTGTGTCACCCCATTGCTCATAACGGCTTACGGTGGTACAGGAATTTCAACCTGTTGTCCTTCGACTACGCCTTTCGGCCTCGCCTTAGGTCC
>NZ_JBVYOJ010000053.1:0-1531 GCF_056120465.1 Paenibacillus sp. sgz302148 | reverse complement strand
CGAACGATTACAAGCAAAACTAAACGGCCTCAGTCCGATGGAGTTCAGGACGAAGGCCGCTTGATTGATTTTGATTTTTATACTGTCTACTTGACGGGGGGCTGTTCACCGTGGCAACTGCTCCGCTTTTTTTTCAACTGTACTGCAGGCACATTAGTGCGAAGTTATAGTAAGTTTAACTATAACCAAAAGATTACCTTTATTCATTGCGTGAAGTGGTCTATGTTTAATCTTAGATCTTACTGATAATAAAAATTTGATGAAGGAAGATGAGTAAAGTGGAGAAGGGAAGAATTGTATTTTTGAATGGAGTGACAAGCACGGGAAAACATCCATCGTCGATGCGATTCAATCAAGATCATCATTAATACATTATTTACCAATCTCGTAAAATGAGTGTAGCAGTCATCGATCTGATCGAAAAACGGGGGTAGATTCTTAGGATGAACAATAGGTATAGTTTCAACCAAAAAGAAATCGAAGAAATCATTCATCGTTTCGGTAAAGATTTCTATGAAAAAGTTTTAAAGGATATTGAAGTATATGCCGATAGATGGAGCTTAACTTCTTTTCAATTGATTCCTTCCTATTCCGCAAACTTGGTTTTTATATGCGATTCTGAAACCTACGGAAGCGCCGTGCTGAAAAAAGGTCCTTCTCCAGAAGCAGTCGTTACGGAATTTAATACTTTGCGTCAATATAACGGCATAAGATTTTGCAGAGTTTTCGACGCCGATCTTGAAAACGGAGTCATCCTTGAAGAATGTGTACAGCCGGGGATACCTTTAAGGGATGAAAGTTCTCTTGATCGAAGACTATCCGTCTTTTGTTCCCTTTATAAAGGCTTGCATACAACACCCGCCAATGCTGAAATTTATCCGACTTACACGGAGTGGGTCGTTAGAATAACAGAGTACATGAGCAAGCGAGAAGATTTTTATGAATTATATTTGCATATGAAAAAAGCAAAAGATATTTGTTTATCGGTATCAACGGCGTATACACAAAAATTGCTGCTTCATGGCGACTTTCATCATGATAATATTTTACTTGGTCATGATGGCGAGTATGTAATTATCGACCCTAAAGGCGTAATAGGCGATCCTGTATTTGATGTTCCGCGCTTTATATTAAATGAATTTGGTGATGAAATAACTCCGGAGTTATATAAGAAAATAAACGATATCATATACACGTTTGAAAAGAATCTTAACATTCCAAGCGACATATTGAAGAAATGTCTTTATGTCGAAACCGTAATGGGCCAATGCTGGTGCGTAGAAGACGGCTCACCACCAGAGTCGTATTCAAGTCTTCTAACCAATGCTGCATTCGCAGAAGCAATTATGGAATCCTGATTGTCGTCGTGAACAAGGATTTGCATGCCATTGGAGTCGCGCACTGCGCGGCTTTTTTATATTCGCGCGCCTAGCCAAGCTAGACGCAACTAGCCGGTGCAAGTCCGGCCGAGGTAGGAGCCAAGTCGCCTCGTAGCTGACAGGCAACTGGTGAAGAGATTCTAAGGTTGAAG
>NZ_JBVYOJ010000052.1:0-2789 GCF_056120465.1 Paenibacillus sp. sgz302148 | reverse complement strand
TTCAGTTTGACCTGATCGTCTATTCTTCCTAAATACTGGATATTTCCATCCGACAGCCATTTCCCGAGGTCGCCTGTTTTATACATCCGCAGCCCCGGTACGAAAGGATTCGCCAAAAATTTAGTGTCCGTTAGTTCTTTTTGATTCAAATAACCCTTGGCGACACCGTCGCCGCTAATATAGATTTCTCCCGCACTTCCAATGGGCACGGGTTCCAGTCTGCCGTTCAAAATATAAATCTGCACATTATCCGCAGGTTTGCCAATAAGCACGAAATGATGTTCGACATTTCCGGGCTTATATTCGTAGATCATGCAGCCTACAACGGTCTCCGTAGGCCCATATTCGTTGAAAATCCGGACTTTCCCCCCAAACTTCTTATAAATATTTTGCGCAAGCCTTGTTGAAAATTGTTCTCCACCGACTATAAAAGCCTTCACATTCGAATCAAAACAATTGATTGGCTCCGCATCGATGATTTGAAGATGGGACGGGGTAAGTTTAATCATTTCCACTTTGTTATCGGCAATCACGTCCAATAAAAGACTGGTATTATCCTCATTTGGGTAAATGTGTAGCGTCCCCCCCGAGGCCAGCGGAGCAAACAGCGACGTGATCGTTAAATCGAACGAGATCGAAGTAAAGAGGGCTGTATCCATCTTCTGATTGTCCATGTAGACTTTTTTTGCCCACCAAATATAATTGGTTAATCCTTGCTGCGTAACCATTACCCCTTTGGGGTTGCCGGTCGTTCCGGAAGTATAGATAATATATGCAAGATCGTCCGGCGAGCGGTTTATCGTCAAATTATGACTTTGCCGCCCGATATGTTGATTGCTCCAATTTTCCACAAAAATGGTGGTGACCCCGGTGTCCAAATCCCCGTGTACGGAATAGGAAGATATGACAGCGGCGCAGCCACTATCACGGAGCATGTACTCCCGTCTAGCGATTGGATACTGGGGATCGATCGGCAAATATGCCGCCCCCGCCTTCATGATTCCAAATATGGAAACCAGGAGTTCGATTGAGTTGTTCAGCATTACGGCTACAATCCGGTTATTGCCGATCCCGTTTTCCGCGAGCAGCCCCGCCAGTTTATTGGATTGCTCGTTTAATTCCGCGTAAGTTAACGATTGACCGCCATAAACCACTGCTTTCGATACTGGGGTCCGTTCCACTTGTTTCTCGAACAAGGAAACGATGGTTTCTTCACCCGGATACGCCGCTTCTGTCAGATTAAATCCATAGAGAATGCCGTTTCTCTCTTCCATTCCAAGGAAAGATATATCGCGCAGGGGAACATCGGGTTTATTCGCGACGGTTTCCAAAATGAACTCAAGCTGAGCTGGAATCGCAGCCATAAAGTCCCTTCCGTAAATATCCCGCTCAAATGCGGCCTTCATTCTCAACTTGTCTTTTTTCGCTATTACGGTAACGGTAAGCGGATAGCTCGTTCTTTCTTTTACCTTTACCTCTTCGACCATAAAACCGACATCCGTTCCGCCCACATCGTTCTGCTGGGTCGGATAGTTTTCAAATACAAGGATATGATTGAACAAACCGGCTTTGTTCTCGGACAGAGCAAGAATTTCATTAAGGGGCACGAATCCATTCTTCTCCGATTCGATTGACCGGAAATGAAAATCCCGCAAAAGCCCGGAGAAGCTTTGTCCATCAGTAAACCGGATTCTCACGGGAATCGTGTTGATGAATAAGCCGACCATACGCTCAATGCCGTTGATTTTTGAAGGACGGCCGGATATTACCGTCCCAAACACAGCGTCTTGGCAGTCATTATACTTGCACAACAACAACCCCCATAAAGCTTGAATGACAGCCGGTCCGGTAGTCTGATATTTTTTGGATATAAGTTCCAAGTTCGATACGAACTTCGGGTTGAACTCCCACTCGATCTCTTCTACTTTGCCCTTGGCCATAACGGACGTCTGTTGGACAGGGAGCGAAGTTGGTTCGGAGAAACCCCGAAGGTGCTCCTTCCAATACTGTCGCGGTCGCAACATGTTCTGCTTCTGAAGCCAAGAAACGTAGTGGCTGTACGGAGTCGGCATCTGCAATACCGGTCGGCGGTCGTGCAGGAGCTCGTGATAAATATGCAGAAGCTCGCCAAACAGCACATTTACGCTCCAGCCGTCAAGAATCATGTGATGGAATGTCCACAGCATTTGATAGGCCTTAGGACCTATCTTGAATAATGCCACCCTGATCAGCATATCCTTGGACAGGTTGAATTCCTTCTCCCTGTCCCTCGCCTGATAATCTTTAATGTTTTGTCCTTGCCTGTCAGGCTCGTCATTCGACAGATCTTCAAAGACCATGCTGAAATTTCGGCTACTTACTACAAGCTGAACATTTCTTTTCACATTTTCATATTTGAAAATCGTTCTTAAAACCTCATGTCTTTCGATCAGCCGTTTGAAGCTTTCCTGTAATTTCGACGTTATGATCGAACCCCGGATGGTGAATAGATATTGAACCAGATAGGAACTCCGGTCCGTGTCAGTCAAATAGTGATAGAGGATACCCTCTTGCATCGGAACTAACGGATAAATATTTTGGATGCTAACACCGTTGTCATTACTCAATGGTCACTCCTCCAATAACAAGCTCAGTTCCATCTGAAATTGCTTCAGTTCATCCATTGTCAGCTCGTTGTAGTCGTAATCGCTAGGCGTCGGCTGCGGTACCCTGCCGGTACAATGATCGAGTACGGCGTCCAGATGATGGGCGAACCTATGCAGCAATAGCGTGATCGTCTCTTCGTCGTA
>NZ_JBVYOJ010000051.1:0-4334 GCF_056120465.1 Paenibacillus sp. sgz302148 | reverse complement strand
GGATCGTAAGTTTCTCAGAAGCCGAATAGGATCGTTTTTGCATGAAAAAGCTCCCCTTACCGTAGCAGGTTTTATTATTTCACCTGTCTACCGTAAGGGGAGCATATCAACGGCATCCTGCTCCACTCTGAAGTTATGTCCTCAATACATTTACATCGAACAAAATTCGATTTTCGACGATTCAACGGTGTCCCCGAATGAACGAAAGCGATCGTTGTATTGCGCAATAATTTGTGCCGCGGTTTGATTGCCTTGGCCCCAGGTGCTATGACCGTCTTTGGCGACAGTCACTTGATAGCCTAATTCGCTGGCCCGGCGGCATGTTGCGTCGATGCACATATCGGTTTGAAGTCCCGACAAAACAACCTTTCTAATCCCAAGCGCCATCAATTCCGTATGCAGATTCGTTTCATTAAAGGAGTCGGGCATATACTTCTGAATGATCACATCTCCACTAATGGGGAAGATCGAGGGGTGTATGGCCCAACCCGGGCTATTGGTTTCCAAAGGTTCTCCTTCCCCTTCATTATGCTGGACATAAATAACGGGTGTGTCACTTGCTCTAGCTTTTTGGATCAGTCCGCTTATGCGCTCCAGCAAACCGTGACCGTCGTGGACGGGGTACGCTTCTAGGAACATGCCGTTTTGGACATCAATGACGAGCAATGCCGTATCCTTTTCCATTGTCTAGCCTCACCCCATGATTATAATGGTTTCCAGATTATTATATAAAAACATATGTTCTTTTTTCAATGATTAATTCATCCCCAGCCTACTTTATGCTTAACAAATTTACTTACAATAAATCGATCCGTCATATAAATCAGTATGATTCCGATGGTATATCGGAGTAAATCGATCGCCAAGAAACCTTTGCCCAAGATTAAGCCGCCTAACACGGTGTCCCGTATTGCAATGATCCAATCCTCTTGATAGAGCTGACTGAACTCGATGGCCATGCAAAACAGCATGCTAAGGATAAATGACCATACCAACGGCTTCTTAACTCCGATAACTCGAAAGCCGCAATATATCATTGCCGCCCACAGCGAATCGCCGAAATGCATCGAGACGAAGCTTGGCAAATATTCCGCAAAAACTCTTGTGCTAAGTCCAGCGACAAGTATCATAACAGTCGCTCCCGTATAGACTAACCTTGCCTTTGCGAATGTCATTTCATATCCCCCAGTCATGAAATAAACAGCCCCGTCCTTCTAAAGGCTCGGAGCTGTCCCTTCAATTATTTGGTTAATGTCGGCTTCACACCGGAGTGTATAACGGGTTCGTCCGCTCGCGTCGGACCCTTCTTATTACCAATGCGCCATTGGATCGCCATCATGATGACGATGAATAGGGCCAGGCCGGCGAACGGCTCCAGGAAGCTGCCCGTTGCATCATGCAGCCAGCCGACAAACAGAGGACCAAATGCGCCGATGATATATCCGCCCGATTGGTTCATGGCCGACCAAGCACTCGCCGCTTCCGGATTGCCCGTTTCTTCGAGCGGCAGCATAAGGGCCATCGGGAACAGTCCTCCCGCGCCTATTCCAAGCAATACGGCGACCAGCCAAGGGCTGCCGTTCAACATGAACAGGCTGCAACCCGACAGCTCTAGCATAGCGCACCCTAATAGCCAGTACAACCGTTTGGGAAAACGTTGCGTCAAGAACGGAAGTGCCAGGCTAACCGGAATTTGAATGAACGTGAAAAGCGTCAGCACGCCCCCGGCAACCGTCTTGTCATATCCCATGCTTTCCACAGCCGGCGCGAGCCAGGCTGTTATGGAATAAAAAAGGGTCGCCATCATCCCAAAAAAGACCGTCACCAGCCATGCCCGTTTGTTACCCCATGGAATTTGCGTTTGTGCGGATGTGACTGCTCGAGTCGTTTGAAGCGGCGGTTTCTCCCTTCTTGCCAGTACCAACCACACCGGAAACGCGGCGAGGGCAAACAGCGCCCACAATGCGAGCGAACCTCTCCAGGAGTCATGCATCGCATGTTGAAACGGTACGGAAAGCCCGGCGCTTAATGCCGCTCCAAGAACCAATGCCATGGAGTAAATGCCGACCATCGAAGACGCGCGGCTGGCAAAATGCCGCTTAATAAAACCGGATAACAGCGGACCCGTTATCGCGATGCCTACACCTGCGACGAAAGACGTGACGAGCATCAGCCAAGAGGAAGCTGCCATCATCCGCAACGCCGTCCCTACGCCGATCAACAGCAGCGAAACGGCGACTACGCGCTCGATTCCCCATCGGCCGCTTAATTTGACGGCAACGGGAGAAAATAACCCCATACAAAGCACCGGTATCGATGTTAACAAGCTTGCAGAAGAGCCGCTCATACCAAGATCTATCCGAATCGTTTCCAAAAGCGGTGAAATCGAGGATATTGCCGGTCGTAAATTTATCGAAGCTAGAAAAAGCGCACAAATCAAATAACCAAACTTGAAGCGCATTGTTCGTCCTCCTTACCATTTCGAATGTACTTCATAGATAGTAGTGTAAAAGGAATATAACGATTGATCAATATTATTATTTTTATTATTATCATTGGTATCACCAATCATGGAGGTCGAGCCAATGGAGCTAAGACAGTTGGAATACTTTATTGCGGTTTGCGAAGAGCTTCATTTTACGAGGGCTGCGGAGAAAATAGGCATATCCCAGCCGAATCTGAGCCAACAAATTCGCGCGCTCGAGGACGAGCTCAACATGCCGTTATTCGACCGAATCGGCAAAAAAATCGCATTAACCGAGGCAGGTTCAATTTTGTGGGAACAAAGCATCCATATCGTACGAAATCTACAAAATGTGAAGGATGCGATCTCGGAGCTTCAGAGCTATCAACGGGGCACCTTAACCGTAGGAGTGCTCCCCTCCGACCTGGATTATCGAATTACGACGCTGCTCGTTGAGTTTTATCGCCAATTTCCGAAAATTCAACTAAGCGTCCGTTCCTCAGTCGAAATTGTCGAGCATGTGCTGGATAATTTTGTCGACATCGGCATCGGGATCATGCCCTACGATGATGAGCGACTCGTTCGGATTCCATTATGCACGGAGGAATATGTCCTCGTCGTGTCCGAGCATCATCCGCTTGCTCATCGGGAGCATATTTACTTGCACGAACTGCGAAATATCGAGACTGTCATGTTTCCGAAGGGACTTGTCGGTCGAGATTTGGTCGATAATTACTGCCGCAAACAGGGCTTTACGGTGACGACGATCATGGAGACAACGTCTATCACCTCGATCATTCGCATCGTACGGGCGAATATCGGAGCGACCGTCCAGCCCCATCCGCTGATCCAGTCGATGAATGAGACTTCATTGTGCTGTATCCGCATCTTGGACGAGGCTCCGGTCCGGAATCTCAGCATTATTTACCGAAAAGATCGTTTTCTTAGCCACGCGGCGCAAGCGTTTATCCGCAAAATGCAGGGCCATTTCTCCTCAGGCGATAGCTAAAAGCCCGGGGCTAAACAAATTTTAGCATTGTTCGGAGTCAAGTCGAGCAGGATGCATCCATTGATTGACGCTGCCCATTGATTCGCCACTTTTAAAAAATAAATGCGAATGTGCACTTCACGCCAGAATTAGCCTGCATGGAGTTTTTGAGTAAAATAGACGTATTTTTGCATTAAAGATTTAGTCCGAGGGGATTCTGAAGAAATACATGTACAATTGCAGTTACATGCTTGTAAATTAAAAGAACAGCCATTACGATTCGAATCGTAATGGCTGTTCTGTGCAANTTTTTGCATTAAAGATTTAGTCCGAGGGGATTCTGAAGAAATACATGTACAATTGCAGTTACATGCTTGTAAATTAAAAGAACAGCCATTACGATTCGAATCGTAATGGCTGTTCTGTGCAAGTGCTTGGCGACGTCCTACTCTCCCAGGATCCTGCGATCCAAGTACCATCGGCGCTGGAGGGCTTAACGGTCGTGTTCGGGATGGGTACGCGTGGAACCCCTCCGCCATCGCCACCAAACGTGCTATCGCTTATCGCGAAAGCTTGCGATTTATCAGGTTGCAGCATCGCCAAATGCCGCGAAAACAACTTTCACCCGAATCGCGCTTGGCGGTTCGAGCGTTCATTATTATTCCCTGAAAACTAGATGCGAAAGTAAGTGATAAGATTAGTCATCCTTGTTGCTGGGGCCCCCGCAAAGTATTCGGAATCGACTCCGCAGCATTTACTTCACTTTGTGGGGATTTTTAGTTAAGCCCTCGACCGATTAGTATTCGTCAGCTGCACGCATTGCTGCGCTTCCACCCCGAACCTATCAACCTCGTCGTCTACGAGGGGTCTTACGAATTGGGA
>NZ_JBVYOJ010000050.1:0-4585 GCF_056120465.1 Paenibacillus sp. sgz302148 | reverse complement strand
GGCGCCGCGCTTCTTCTTCGCGCTGCGGCGCTTCCGTCTGCGCCGGCGTTTCGGAGCAGGCTCAGTCGCCTCGCCGTCCGCTACAGGTGCTTCCGGCGGCTCGGCCTGCGTAGCGTCGTCGCCCTCGACTGCCGCGTTGCCACCGCCGTGCGCCTGCGTCTTCGGCGTCACGGCCGCGTTCTCCGAGGCTGTGGCCACCGCCGTGGCGGAAGCGACCGGCGTGCCCGCCTGCAGTCCGGTGCCGCGCTTTTTCTTTGCTGCGCTGCCACCTGCCGCGGCTTGCGCGTCGTCGCCTCCGTACGCCGCCGGCACCGGCGAAAGGCGCTGGAGCGCGGCTTCGCTGCCCGGCGAGGTTAGCGCTGCAAGCTCGCTTGCATCCGCGAGCTCGCGGGAGCTTTCGCCGCCGCTAAGGCTGCCGCGCTGCTTGCGGCAATCGCGGCAGGCTCCGCGCCGTGCGCCGTGCCCGGCTTTTTTGCCCGTGCGGCGGAGGAAGTCCGAAAGCGGCTTCATTTCCAGGCAGTGCGCACATTGTTTATTTGTTGTTTCCATCATAGTCATGGGGATGGACGATACAGCGAGCTGGCCGCTGCCGCCTTCTGTCACCTCGTGTGAGTTAGGTCGGATGTGTGTCATATGTTACATTATACCGCAATGACCGCCTCAGGCATACTTGGCGACGGCGGAGAGCGAATTGGCTGCTCGTTCAAGATCATATGATCCGCAAATCGACTCAATTTTATCGGTTGAGCCCATGAAGGAAGCGGATAGCTCAATAACTCAGATTCAGAATATTGTGTTCTGCTTCCCATAGAATTTGCTCGACCGAATCGCTTTTGCCGACTACAAACAAGCAATCCATATGTCCAAATTTAACTGTAGAACATGCATCTAATTTTGAACATTTACCCCTTTTTTGACCATTTAACTGTAGAACATGTATCTATTTTTCACGAATCTTTGGATTTCCGAGTAAAGTGGAATTTTTAGATGCATGTTTTCCGGTTATTTTCCTCAGGATATTGTCTCCCCCGCAATTAACTACATCTTTTCCAGTTAACTGTGCGAGCGTGGGCAGGCCGGACACCCCGCGCGTCCCTCGATGCACCTTCCTGCCGAACCGCCGGCGTCCGGCTCCGCACGATCATATACACGCAAGCGCTATCAGCAGCATGATCTACAGCTGGTACGTAATCGCGTTTACTTCGGCGGCCGCAGTCCAGTCGGCCAATTCGAGTTGCCGGCGATAATGCTAACGCCGCTACAGGAGAAATTTTACGATCCGATCAAGGTGAACTAATAATGTCGACGAATCGATAGCATGCGGCGGAAAAATGCACTTCGGTGCATTTTTTTGTCGTTATACCGGCCAAAAGGGACACAAATGCAGCCTGTACCGGTTTGAATCGTTTTCGATACATGATTATACTAAAACATGAATTATATGGATTTGTTTTTTTCAGCGATCAATCGAAAGCCGATACCCGATTCACGAGGAGGATGCAGATGAAGCTGGCAGGAAAAGTAGCGGTCGTTACCGGAGCAGGTTCAGGCATAGGCAAGGCGATTTCGATGTTGTTCGCCCGGGAGGGGGCTAAGGTCGTCGTATCGGATATTCAGCCGGAATCGGCTCAGGCAACGCTTGCGGCCATTGAGGCGAGTGGAGGTACGGGAATCGTAAACGTGTCCAACGTCGCCATAGAGGAAGACGTGCAGCGTGTGATCGATACAGCCGTGGAGACGTACGGTACGCTGGATATACTGGTCAACAACGCAGGCATTACGGATGGATTCGTTCCAGTTACGGACATTACCGACGAGCATTGGGAACGCGTATTGGCCGTCAATACGACGGGGCCGATGCGGACGATCCGCAAGGCGCTGCCGATCTTCATCGGGAAGGGCGGCGGCGTGATCGTGAATATCGCTTCGGTTGCCGGTTTGCACGGCTCGCGGGCCGGCATCGCTTATACGGCGGCCAAATTCGCCGTCGTCGGCATGACGAAAAACGTCGGCTACCAATACGGCAAGCGCGGCGTCCGCTGCAACGCGATCGCCCCGGGCGGCGTCACGACGAACATTGGCGTCGGTGCGGAAATCCATAAGGCGGGCAAAGCGATGGCAATGTCCGGGCCGGGGGGCGGGCGCATGGGTACGGCGGAGGAAGTCGCCAAGATCGCCCTGTTCCTCTCCTGCGACGATTCCAGCTTCATCAACGGCGAGATCGTGACCGCCGACGGGGGCTGGACGGCGTTTTAAGCCGAAAGCTTCATACCTATTGTACGGCATAGATAACCTACAACTCTCTTCTCGTCCCGGCGGGGGGAGATTTTTTTTGTACATGGGAGCATTCCAAACGAAAAAAGGCTTCAATCATAGCTCTTTACAAACTTCGCCCTGTTTCATATCATATGATATATAACACTTGATTTTTAAAATCGACAAGGAGATCCGTATGCCGCCGAAAGCTAAATTTTCCAAGGAAGATATCATTGATGCCGCATTTGTGCTTGCAAGCGCAGAAGGCATCGATCATATTACGATCCGTAAAATCGCCGAAAAACTCGGCAGCTCGATCGCCCCGATCTATGTCAACTTCGCCGACGTGGAAGAGTTGAGGAAAGCGGTCCTCCTCAAGATCCACGAGGTTTCGCAGGCAATGCTCATGACCCAGTATACTGATAGTCCGTTTCTGAACATCGGCATCGCCAGCTTGAAATTCGCCAAGGCGTATCCGGTGTTGTTTAACGATTTGATCACGAATCAGCGCGCGTATTTGCAAGACGTTCAGCCTAAGATGAGCGGCATGCTCGACATGATGGGCCAAGATCCGGAGCTCCAAGGATTTTCGCAGGAGGAGCTGATGGACATCTTTTTCAAAATGCAAGTTTTTCAACTGGGCCTTTCGGTTATGGACGTTCATGGGATGTTTCCCGAGCCGTTTCCCGAAGAGAAGCTGGTCGCGATTCTCGAAAGCGCGGGCACGGACATCATCGCGGCTGCGCATTTGCGGAAAAAGGGCGCGTTGAAATCATCGAACGGATGATCATAGAGGAGTGAAGCGTCTATGAACAATGTCAAAGCGGAACAACGGATAACCGGCCATTTTCGCCGAAGAACGCAGAAGGACGATAAGATCCACAACGCATGTATGCTCATCCATTCCGACAGGCACGGCATTCATTTGAAACTGGCGGAAGGTACGACGGGCGGCGGGCCGGCTCACCCCGATCAGCCCTATTATATCGCCAGCGTGAGCAAGTTGTTCACGGCGGTACTCATCGGCATGCTGGTCGAACAAGGGGAGTTATCGTTCGATGATCCCATTTCCATGTATATCGATCAGGACTTATTGCGCGGCCTGCATGTTCATCAGGGAAAGGATTACACGGATGAAATTCGCATCCGGCATTTGCTGAACCATACATCGGGCTTGCATGACTTTATGGAAGATAAGCCGAAGCAAGGCAAATCGATGATCGATTTGATCTTGGACGAACCGACCCGGCTTTGGACGCCGCAGGAGTCGATCGAGTGGGCGAAGCGGCATTTGACGGTGCGCTTCCCTCCCGGCAAAGGGTTTCATTATTCGGACACCGGCTATCATCTATTAGGATTCATCGTGGAGCGTGTAACGGCAAAGCCATTTCACGAAGTGCTTCGGCAGTATATTTTTGAACCGTCGGGAATGAATCATTCTTACTTCGGTCATTATTCGGAGCCGGTCACACCGAACGAACATCCCGTAGCGAGCTTGTACGTGCGCAATGTGAACATTATTCGGCATCGCAGTCTTAGCGTGACTTTTGCAGGCGGCGGAGTGGTTTCCACGACAGAGGACTTATTAAAATTCATGCAAGCTTTGGTCGCTTATCGGTTGGTCCGAGAAACGACGCTAGCGCAGATGAAACAAGATCGGGCGCGGTTCTTCCCCGGGATCGACTATGGCTACGGCATCATGAACATCAAGACCGTTCCGCTATTGATGCCTGCGCGGTACAATGCGTGGGGAAACGCCGGCTCCACCGGTTCCTACCTATTCTACCACCCGGGGACGGATACGTATTTGATCGGAAGCATGAACCATTTTGGCTACGGCCCCAAAGGAATCCGATTCATGCTGCAAACCGTGGATCAGTTGCTGAAAGAGGTAAAGTAGAAAGCTGCGCAAAAAAAACGGCAACGATGCCGTTTTTTGCGTTGTACATTTTGCGTTGTACACCTGTATAGTTTGTTTTGCGGCTCGCGCCCGTTTGCGGCACGTGCTCGTTTGCAGCTCGTGCTCGTGGGCGATGGGATGCCCTCCTGTGTAGTTTGGGAAGTAGTTTGGAGATAACTGCGATACTGCATCTATTTGGAGCGGGTTCAGCCGAAAATAAGCAAATAACTGCGAAAATACAGTAGTTATAAACGAGTTCCTCGTTTTGGCCGGGAACCTTCAAAAATAGATGCACTATTGCATTTGTTCCATCCTCGTATGGTCAAGTCCAATATTGTGTGTAAAATCCTCGTTTAGGATTACACAGGTACTTTTGGATTTTGGGTCTTTCGCCAATCGTAGTACTCTTTCATATCGAGATACTTCTTG
>NZ_JBVYOJ010000049.1:0-7143 GCF_056120465.1 Paenibacillus sp. sgz302148 | reverse complement strand
AAGAAGTATCTCGATATGAAAGAGTACTACGATTGGCGAAAGACCCAAAATCCAAAAGTACCTGTGTAATCCTAAACGAGGATTTTACACACAATATTGGACTTGACCCCTCACGCGGGGATAAAGTGAGAAATAGATGCACTTTTGCAGGTATGCTCGGCGTGACGGCTTAACTGCGAGTAATAGATGCACTTTTGCAGGTATGATCAGCACGTCGGCTCAACTGAGAGTAATAGATGCACTTTTGCAAGTATGCTCGGCGCGACGGCTTAACTGCGAGTAATAGATGCACTTTTGCAGATATGATCAGCACATCGTCTCCACAGCGGCCAATAGATGCACTTTTGCAGGTATGATCAGCACGTCGGCTCAACTGCGAGAAATAGATGCACTTTTGCAGGTATGCTCGGCGCGACAGCTTAACTGTTAGTAATAGATGCACTTTTGCAGATATGATCAGCACATCGGCTCAACAGCGGCCAATGATGTGCAATTGCAATTTTATTGCAGCCGCCGGCCTCGTTGAAGCCGGCCCCTTTGATCCGATCGACCGGCCGCCGAAACCGCCTCTGCAAGCGCCCTTTCGTCAAATCAACAGATTGAACAATACCGGATCCTTGTTCAGCTCCACGTACCGGATTCCCTTCTTCTCCATGCGTGCGATCAGCGGCTCGTAATCTTCCTTGCTCTTCAGCTCGATGCCGACAAGCGCCGGACCGTTGTCCTTGTTGTGCTTCTTCGTATATTCGAATCGCGTGATGTCGTCGTTCGGGCCCAGCACGTCGTCTAGAAATTCCCGTAGAGCCCCGGCGCGCTGCGGAAAGTTGACGGTAAAATAATGCTTCAGCCCTTCGTAGATGAGCGACCGCTCCTTGATCTCCTGCATCCGGTCGATGTCGTTGTTGCCGCCGCTTACGATGCAGACGACATTTTTGCCGCGGATTTCTTCCCGTCGGAATTCGAGCGCCGCAATGGCCAAAGCGCCCGCCGGCTCGGCAACGATCGCATTTTCGTTGTACAGCTCAAGAATCGTCGTGCACGCCTTGCCCTCCGGAACAAGCACGATATCGTCAAGCATGTCTCGGCAGATGTCGTAGGTTAGCTGCCCGACCCGCTTCACAGCTGCGCCGTCGACAAATTTGTCGATGTTGTCCAGCGCAACGACCTCCCGCCGATCAATCGACTGGGACATGGACGGCGCGCCTTCCGGCTCGACGCCGATCACCTTGGTCGAAGGGCTGATCGCTTTGACGTAAGTGCCTACGCCGGATACAAGCCCGCCGCCGCCGATCGTGACGAACACATAATCCGCCGGAACGTCGAGGCTCTCCATGATTTCCAGCCCGACCGTCCCGTTGCCGGCAATAATTTTGGCATCGTCGAACGGGTGAATGAACGTCATATTGTCCCGCTCGCAGGCTTTGATCGCTTCGTCATACGCATCGTCGAACGTGTCGCCGACAAGAATGACATCGACGTTCGAGCCGCCGAACAGCTTCACTTGCGTAATCTTCTGCCGCGGCGTCGTGCTTGGCATGAAGATTTTGCCGTGGATGTTAAGCGCATTGCAGGAATACGCTACCCCTTGGGCATGATTGCCCGCGCTCGCGCAAACGATACCGTTCTGCAGTTGCTCCGCAGACAGCGTACGGATCAAGTGGTACGCGCCGCGGATTTTGAACGAACGGACGACTTGCAAATCCTCGCGTTTCAGGTAAACGTTGCAGTCGTATTTGGCCGACAAATTTTTGTCGTACTGCAGCGGCGTTTTCGTTATGACTTCCTTCAGCACATGGTGCGCGNGCAAATCCTCGCGTTTCAGGTAAACGTTGCAGTCGTATTTGGCCGACAAATTTTTGTCGTACTGCAGCGGCGTTTTCGTTATGACTTCCTTCAGCACATGGTGCGCGAACATGATATCTTCCATCCGGACGCCTTGGCGGTCGCTTGTTGTGTTCATACGTAGTCACTCTCCCATTCATTTTGGCCCAGAAAATAAAAAAAGCCCCGCCCCTGCTAGGGACGAGACTGAACTCGCGTTACCACCCACATTCCGTCACATGCAAATCGAAGCATGAAAACGACGGCACTCATCAACGTACAAACATACGCGTTCCTTGTAACGGCGGACACCCGACAAAGCTTACTGACCTGCTTCGGCTTTGCTTCTCGGAGATGATTTTCGGTTATGCGGCGAACACCGGCTTTCAGCAGCTGCCGGCTCTCTGGGGATCGCGCTTCACAACGTACTCGTTCTCGTCAACGAATTTACGTTCATCATAATTAGCTCTATTATGATCTTCTCACAATCGAAAGTCAACTGCTAATTGATGCAAGCGTATGCCAGGATCGCCTACCCTCCCAGCGAACGATGCAGCTCCGCCGTTTTGGCCCGAGGCTCCTTGGATATAAGCCCGATCGCCAGCAAGACGCACAACATCCCGATCAGATGCGACCAACGAAACGATTCTCCCAGCACGATATACGATAATACGACGGCGCTGACAGGCAGCATCCCTGTCATCACTCCCGCCGCGCTGGCGGACACTTTGGCGAGCCCCCGAAAAGAAAGAATAAAAGCGATGACCGTTACAAAAACGGCGTTATACGCAATAAGCGTCCAATCCAGCGGCGACGCCGAGGCAAACGGGAAAGACACGGCTTCAACAATCGCAAACGGCAAAAAAAGCAGCACGCCGAACACGCACATCATCATCGAGTTCGCAATCGGCGTAATCCGTCCCGCCAGTGCTTTGCCGAATATGAAATAACAAGCTTCGCCTACGACGGCGCCGAACACCAAGGTGTTCCCAAGCAGCGGATTACTCCCTGGAGCTGCGGCCGAACCGCCATGCCCCGCGTTGATGACCATCGCGCCGAGCATGGTCAGCACGATGCCGGCTATTTTGTAACGATTCAGCTTTTCCCTTAGAAAAAGAAATGAAACGATACCGATTACGGCCGGAATCATGCTCGTAATGATGCCGCTGTCGGCGGCAGTCGTCCATTGCAGCCCGTACAGCATAAAAATATTAAACAAAAAAATGCCGGCGAACGCCTGCAAAAACAAAAACAACACATCGCGGCGCGTTAGCGACAGCTTCTTTTCCTTCCATAGGAATAAAGGCACCATCAAACCAAGCGCGATCAGAAAGCGAAATTCCGACGCCAAAAAAACGGGAAACCCGGCGACCAGCAGTTTTCCTGCTACGACCGAGCTCCCTACGATTGTCATCGAAGCCGCTATTTGCAAATAAGCCATTCGTTTTCCGTTCATATCCACCATCCGTAATTCCCCCATTCAAGGGGCAACCTGTAAACACGAAATCAAGTATATCACAGCTGCGGGGTGGATGAACGCCATTTTTAAAGCCTAATTTTGAAAATTTTTAGATTCTTACATCGCCGGACATATAATCGAACGATCCTTCAAAAGCCGGGAATTCCTCCTCGCCTCTATTGGGGGCTTCATCATCATCGTCGCGGTTGGCTAAAGCTGCGTGAGCCGAATGAGCATAGTCCTCGCTCCAGTCCTCATTGACGATATGCGCCGGAATCGGAATCGCATCCAGTCCGTACGCATTCGTAAGCGAGCCCGCCGGCGCGATGCCGGATTCCTCGACAAGCGTCCCGCCATGGGCCTGGGCAATTTCGAGCGCTGAAGCGAGATTGTTATGGTCGACGTGAATATGTACTTGGCAAGGTGTTTCATCCGTATGCAGGACCGGCTCATAACCGAGCTCCTGCAGCGTATCGAATGCAAGACCGGCGGACTTCACGTCCGTGAAACGAAACAAAATCGCGGATGTTGGCATCATCATTCCTCCAGCTTTCATAACATGAAATGCTTCGTTCAGTATGCCCCGCAAACCGGATTTCATGAATATTCCACAGGTGATTTGCGTTTGGACCATAACGCAAGTATATTGACGAAGCCGTATAAAATTCCGTAACCGACCGGCAGCATGAGCAGAGCTCCCCACCAGCCGTAAGTGCTCCATCCTACGATGGCGCTCCAGATTATAAAGCTCGGCAGCATGATGATCAGCTTCGTCTTGCTCGCGGCATACAGCAGATCGATGGGCTTCCATCGAAACAGCTCCACGAATCCTGCCGTTTCCACATCGCGCCAGAATATGTTCAGCCAAGCTCCAAACGGAATAAGCAGCAGGCCCAATGCAATCCATTTCAGGACGAGTGGTGCGGCAAATATCGCATACGTGCCCGCCACCGTATATTGCAGCACCATTCGAACTTGCTTCCACTGGCGGATGAACGATTTGACCGCAAACTCGGTTAAGCCGTTAACCGCCGTTTTTTTGCGGAATAGATGCCCGGAGCTACGGAACAGCAATGGCCGCTTGCGCCGGATCAAAGGCGGCTTTTCTGCAAAATCGCCAAGCAGCATCGCTGTTATTTTCATTTTGCCGACGCCTTCGTTATGAAGCTCCTGTTCGAAGCTGCTTCGCATCTTTAAACGCAGTCGGATCGCGAAGCCCAGCAGCAGTGTCAGGACAAAACAGCTTCCCACCTGAAGCAGCGGGGTGCTCCAAAACGCCATCTGAATTCCGATATTGGCGATGCCGCCTAGGACGAACGTTGCGATCGACAGCAAAACCTTTCTCCACGAACGGAAGCGTAAAGTCAGCATATTCCTTGCAAGAGATATCAACATCTTGAACAGCGCCGTTAAGATGAAAATTCCCGTCAACTGGACAACGTCCAGCTTGTAAGCTCCAACAAGTAAAGGCAGTAGAATCACGGCCGTAAGTAGAGTAAACAAGGCTTGTCCGATGAAGGAGTACCCTATCCCGCATGATCGAATCGTATGAATCCACAGCGGCTTCTGCCGCAGAAACAGCTGGTCGCCTTCCTCAAGAAATACTCGAATCGTACCCAAGCTTGCGAATAAGTAGAGCAGGACGAATAGGACAGGCAGCGGAACAACTTGCATCCAGCCCGGCACCTCGCGCCACAACGTTGCGTAATAACCGCCCGCGAACAGCAGCCCCGGTACGATAAAATACAGCATGACCGTCCAATCTATCGCGCTGCGCCACGCTTTGTATTGGTACGTCCATTCCTGGCGGAGCCGGCGATAAAATAATTGGCGCGGCGTCATCGCTTTCCCCCCCTCATGTTAATCGATGGAAGCAATCGAATAATGAAGCGCCCGGCAGCCCGCTCTGCTCTCGAATTTGCTCCAGCGTTCCTTGGGCAACGACCTTCCCCCCGTCGATCAGGAGAAACGAATCGCATATTTTTTCGGCGGTATCGAGAACATGCGTCGACATTAGCACTGCCGCTCCCCGATCGCGTTCCGCATTCAGCAGGTCGAGGAACTGCTTCGTCGCTTTCGGGTCTAGCCCGATGAACGGTTCGTCGACGATATAAATGTCCGGCTGGAGCAAAAATCCGATCATCAGCATCATTTTTTGCCGCATCCCTTTGGAAAACGAAGACGGCAAATGATGCTTCACTTCGGCCATGCGAAACTGCTCCAGCAGCTTGTCCGCACGCGCGGCGAAGTCGGCGCGGTCCATTTCGTATGCAGCCGCGGCAAGCTCGAGATGCTCCCATAACGTCATCGAATCGTAAACGATCGGCTGCTCGGGAATGTATGCATAAGTTCCTCTTGGCCCGTGGAACGTTATTTCGCCCTTCACGTGGGACAGCAGGCCGATCACCGCTTTGACCGTCGTGCTTTTGCCCGCCCCGTTCGGCCCGATCAATCCGATCCATTGCCCTGCTTCGACTTCGAAGCCGATGTCGTGAATGATCGGCTGATGTTCGTCGTACCCCGCTTCCCGAATTTGTACCCGTAAAGCTTCCATGGACTTCCCTCCAATCAGACGCAAACACAATCATATCGCAATATCCATTATACGCGCTTGGTCCATGTGCAGTTTCGCATGAACTCCGCTTAAGCAGCTTGCTAAGGAGGAAGAGGGGCATCGCTACGGATGGCCGCATTGACGAAGCGGATGTCAGTTGCCACAACTACTCGCAAAATGGCACTAGCTTGCTTGGCAAAACAGCGGCTCGCTTTGGCAGTAGAGCTGCTGCTTGGACAGTGGCTTGCTGGTAGTTGCCGCTTGGCTGTGGCTGCTTGCTTGGCTGTGGCTGCTTGGCTGGCTTCGCATTCGTTCAGAAATTTTTGGCTGAATTTCAGCAAAATATTTCTGAAAATCTCATGAATTACGAGGTTCAAGATGACGTACAATAGTTTGTGTACCAAGATCTGGAGTCTTCTAGAAAGCAAAAAAGTAGGGTATTCTCGGGATTGCGAAGTCACCAAGAAAGGAACCCTACTCATGGCAACTATAACAGAAAACATGCTCTCAGACCTAATAGAAAATGTTGTGAGCGCCGTCGTAAAAGAAAAGCTCGAGCTCATTATGAAAGAAGAGATCCGAAACTTTTTAGAAGTCGAGCAAGAAGGTGTCCGCAATAGCCGCAATGGCTACTACACGCGCACACTGGGCACGCGGATCGGGAAGATCGACGACCTCCAAGTGCCTCGAGACCGTAACGGTGACTTTCAAACCCAGTTGTTTGACCCCTATCAGCGCCGTGAAGGATGGCTGGAAGAGGCTGTGATCCACATGTATAAGGGTGGCATGGGCACTCGGGATATTGCTAGTTTCATCGAAGGTATGTTTGGAACCCAGTATTCGCCTACCACGGTCAGCAACATTACCAGCACGGTTCTTGAAGACATTGAGCAATGGCACCAACGTCCGCTGCGCAAGCGTTACGCTGTTATTTATCTGGATGGACTTTACGTAAAGCTCAAACGTAGCACGGTCGCCGGGGAAGCCGTCTATTTTGCTATGGGGATCAGTGAGGATGGCTACCGGGACATTCTCGGCTTCTACATCGGTGGTCAAGAGAGCTCTAATGGCTGGCGTGACGTGCTTATAGACCTGCAGCGACGCGGCGCAACCGATGTCTTGTTAGGCGTCTTTGACGGTTTACCTGGACTGGAAGAGGCGTTTCGTGAGGCTTATCCAAAAGCAGACGTGCAGCACTGTGTCGTCCATAAGATGCGTAACACCTTCCCTAAGATTCGCGTACAAGACAAGAACGAATTCATAAACGATCTCAAAACCATCTACAACGCATTAGACCGTAACCTTGCTA
>NZ_JBVYOJ010000048.1:0-7943 GCF_056120465.1 Paenibacillus sp. sgz302148 | reverse complement strand
GAAATACTTGTCCCTTTTTCGCCATAGAAAGATCCCCTCCAAGTGTCACTCGAACCTCCATGATACCATGAAGGTTTTTTTGAGTGTCTACTTAAAGGGGATAATATCAATATCGCGGTTTTTTTTTGTTTCTCTTTTGTTGTAAATAAAAACAAAAATAAACGTTTGGCAACGATCCGCCATTCTGGTATTATTCAAGAGCAAACGGAACAAAAATGCATCAAACAAAAAGGAACACTTTTGAATTTCTTTCGAATAAGGTATAAACGTTTTTTACCATATCAAGGAAAGCCGATTAGCGCCGTCTTGCGATAAACTGCTTATATTGAAAGTAAACGGTGCAGCCGATGCAATATCCGAGCAATGCCGCTCCGGCGGCGCAAAGGAGCATGATGGCGAAAATCCAGCCGACGACGGTTATGCCAAGCAGAAATGCGAGCGATGACAAGGTGAGGAACAGTACCGCCAGCGTGTTGTTGAAGCGCTGCAGTTCTTCCGCCTGCGTCGGGCGTCCTTGGATGCGAAGGAAAGGTTTGGCGATTCGCACGAATAGATTCCACTTGCCGCCGAGCAGCAAGCCAAGCAGTTGAACGGTCCACAAACCTGCAATGAGCCAGGGCTGCTGCCAGATGAGCGCGGCAACAACGATAAGCAGAATGCCGGTTTGATTCGCTTTGACATATGCCATCGGAACTTCTTTCATCATGTGTCACCTCATTGAATCGTATTAGATTTAACATAAATGTTCATACCTAAGTTGTCAAGTTGGATTAGTCGGTATTACGAAAATAACGGTAGCCAACTTTACCTAATTATGTTATATTATAAATCCATGGTGAGTACAAATGTTCGCAAGAGCGCCTTGGACAAGGTGGAAAATTATAATCAAAAAGTACTATGTCATGGAGTAAGTACTGTTATATAATAGTACGCGTTGAAAGAAAAATTTTTCAAAACTGTGGGGAGAAGATGAACAAACTGCCAAACGAACTGTTCACGGTGCTTCAGGAGAAGCACGGAGTGAACAAGGAAGACGTGATGTTCAGTGTCGTCTGCGACCGAAGCCCAAGCGGCGAATACCAGGATACTTACGTAATCCTGTGCCGGGATCAACTTCTGATTGCGGGTGACGACCAGCAGCAAGTCAACGAGAAGACATTCAAGGGCTTCGTTATGCCCAAGAAGTCGAAGCTGCTCCCGAGCCGTATCATGGTGGACAATCTGAAGGTTGAAACGTTGTCCATCGAGAGCATTGAATCCGTTTCCATTGTCAACCTTGTCGCATCCGGGATGTTGGTCGTCAAGGAGAAGGAGGAACGGATTATTGCTGCGTTTACCAACGGGCATATGGCGAGAGCGTCGAAGCTGGTATCGATTTTCAACAAGCTGAAGAAGAAGGAAGACATCGAAGAGCAAGAGCTCGAGGATCAGCAAGAGAATGGATCCTGCCCGAAATGCGGGATGATCTATCCCGAGGCAGGTCGAACGATCTGTCCGAAATGCATGAAGAAGCACGCGATTTTTACAAGGCTGCTAGGTACTGCAGGAAAGTACAAATGGTCGATATTTTTTATTGTATTATTTATGCTGCTTAACTCGGCCACGGGACTCGTCATTCCTTATTTGCAAGGTACGGTATTATTTGACCAAGCGTTAAACAACACCGGGCAATTCGCCGGTCAGATCGGAATCGTCATATTGCTGATTATCTTATTCCGCACGATTTCGCTTATTTTCGGTGTTATTTACGGCTTCATCAATGCTAAGCTTTCATCGAACGTTGCTTTTGACTTAAAAACGAGCGTTTTTACGGCGATGCAACGGCTGTCGTTGCAGTTTTTCCAGAAGAAACAAACCGGTCAGTTGATGACCCGCGTGAATAACGATGCGACGGAGCTGCAATTTTTCTTCTCCGACGGAATTTCCTTTTTTATTGTCAATGCGATGAATATTGTCGGAATTACGACCATATTGCTCATAATGGATTGGAAGCTTACCCTCATTTGCTTCCTGCCGCTGCCGCTGGTCATATTTATTGTACGCGTCGTATTTCCGAGACTGTGGCGGATGTCATGGAGAAGACACCGAAGAGTCAGCGCGCTGAATTCGATTATTAGCGACACGATGCGCGGAACACGCGTTGTCAAAGCCTTCGGCAAAGAAAAGAAAGAGATGGCAAGATTCCAAAAAGCTAACTTGGCCTTCTCCGATGTGGAGCAAAAATTCAATAAGATGGGCAGCACGGTATTCCCGATTTTGTCCATTCTGACACAAATCGGCGGAATCATCATTTGGGCATACGGCGGCTGGAAAGTCATCGAAGGGAATTTGACGTTCGGCGAAATCATGACCTTTGTCAGCTACATGTATATGTTATACGGTCCGATCCAGTTCATGAGCAACATCGTGAACTGGTGGTCCTATTGCATGTCGGCGGCGCAACGGATTTTCGAAATCCAGGACGCAATTCCCGATGTGGCGGAGAAGAAGGATGCCGTGGAGCTGGCGACGGTGAAAGGCCACATCGAGGTGAGCCACGTAACATTCGGGTATGAGCCGAACAAAGCCATTCTCAAGGATGTATCGCTCCAAGCGCTGCCGGGTCAGATGATCGGCGTCGTCGGGCACTCGGGGGCCGGAAAATCTACGCTAGTGAACTTGATTTCCCGACTGTACGATATCAACGAAGGAGAGATCCGGATCGACGGGATAAACGTCAAGGATTTGACGATGGCGTCCCTGCGGGCCAATATCGGGATCGTATCACAGGAAGTATATGTATTCATCGGAACGATCGCCGAGAATATCGCTTATGCGAATCCGGAATGTACGATGGACGATATTATCAACGCCGCGAAGATCGCCAACGCACACGATTTTATCGAGAAGCTGCCGGATGGCTACGATACGATCGTGGGCACCGGAGGACATAATCTGTCCGGCGGGGAGAAGCAGAGGTTATCGATCGCCCGGGCGATTTTGCACAATCCACGCATTTTGATATTAGATGAAGCAACGGCCTCGCTCGATACGGAGACGGAGCTGCAAATCCAGGAAGCGCTCGAATCGTTAATCAAGGGCAGAACGACGATTGCGATCGCACACCGCTTGTCGACGCTGCGGAATGCCGATTATTTGGTCGTCATGGATGCGGGTAAAGTCGTCGAAGCGGGTACGCATGACGAATTAATGGTCAAAGAAGGCGTCTACCATGGCTTGGTCAAAAAGCATGATGAGGCGTTGAAGATGAAAGAGGTGGTCTAAATGGAGAAGACCGAGGAGCTTTTGTGCAATCAGCAGGAACCGAAGAAAGCAACGGATCTGTCCGAAGCGGCCATGATTCGTTATCTCACGAAAGATAATGCTACTTTTACGAAGACGGCCGGCAATATGTTATCCGTCAAAACGGAAGGGGAAGAACATCCGGTCGTCTACTTGCACTGCTCGTTTCCGCATACGGATAAACGGATTTACGTATCCGTCCGAACGATCGAGAACAAGGAAGTAGGCATCATTCAATCGATCGACGATTTCCCTAAAGATGTAGCCGAGGTGCTGGAAGAACATATTCACATTCGATATTTTGCCCCGGAAATTACGAGAGTCGTCAAGATTAAAGAAGAGTTCGGCTACTCGTATTGGGAAACGGAAACGACGTCCGGCGTATGCCGGTTTACGGTGCGAAGCGGGGGAGGCAACGTGAAGCTCGCGGCCGAGAAACGGCTGTTGATCAACGACGTCGACGGGAATCGTTTCATCATTCCGAATCTGGACCGGTTAACCGACAAAGAATACCGCATGGTCGAAATGTGCATGTAATCTCGAAGTTCCTCGAACAACGAGGGGGAAGGGCATTATGAACTTAAATTTTGAACTTACGGACCAGGATTTAAGCGCAGCGCAGCAGGCCGTTGGAGAGAACATCCAATATTGCGTTCCTGCAGACGTATCGCTGCAAGGGCGGAGAGTGCCGGGTTACCTGGTGATCGGCGAGGACAAATGGGCCTACATCGAGCAAGGCGAAGCGAAGGAAACGTGCTTGATTGCGGATGCAAAAGATTATAAGGTCATTCCGTTAATCGGCAATGCCTTGCTGGAAGCGACCACCGAGAGCGGCGAGCGCATTATCGTTCGGATTTCGATGCAGCACGTGGCCAGGTACTCATACATCGCCCAAATCTTGAACTACTTGTCCGCCAAAGAGGTCGTACGTATTTATAACAACGAGGCCGAACGCGTTTGCGCCAAGTGTGGAGGACAACTCGTACACGGCACGCGGTTATGCCCGAAATGTATGAATAAAGCCGCAGCTTTCAAAAAATTATTCGACGTGTCAAAAGTCCATTGGAAAATATTGCTCAGCGGCGTCGTTCTATTGTTTGTCGGAACGAGTCTTTCATTAACCGGGCCGTTTTTTCAAAAACTGATGGTCAATTCGGCTCTGCAGCCGGCCGATGGGCAAAGCGCCGATGTCTCGATGTTCATTATCGCAATTCTTGGTTTGTTGGCAGGCCTTGTCGTCGGGGAAGTACTGGGCATTTTCAAAGGCAGGCTGATGGCCAGCGCCAGCTCGCGTATCGCCGCGGATTTGCGGAAGATGGTCTACGATAAAATCCAAGGGCTATCGCTCGGATTTATGACCTCGCAACGGGCGGGGGACATTATGAACCGGGTCAGCTCCGATACGGACCGGATTCGTATATTGATTCAAGAGTTATGCTCTACGGCAATTTTTCAATTCATTCTGCTTGTCTCGGTCAGCGTCTTACTATTCACTACGGATTGGAAGCTTGCTTTGCTCGTTATTTTGCCGGCACCGCTCGTTGCTTATATGCAGGTTTTCACCTGGAGAGTCGTCCTTAGAAAAATGTATCATAAGCAATGGCGGATTCTCGACCGCGCGAGTTCGTTCCTGCACGATGTGTTAAGCGGAATCCGCGTCGTGAAATCGTTCGGCAAGGAATCGCGCGAAATCGCCCGATTCCAGCAATATAACAGCAGCTTTGCGGCGGCTTCGATTCAGACGGAAAAAGTATCGAGCATCCTATGGCCGATCTCGAACTATTTGATCCAATTGGGACAATATCTCGTCTTGTTTGTCGGCTGCAGCATGATCGTCGGCAAAACGATGACCTTAGGCGATCTTATTCAGTTCACCGGTTACGCAACGATGGTGTATGGACCTTTGTCCTGGATGATGTATATGCCAAGACAGATTGCCAATGCGCTTATTTCAATCGACCGCGTGTTCTCGATTATTGACGAAGAGCCGGAAGTCATGGACACGAGCGTTTCCGTGAAGCATAAAATTCAAGGTGCGATTACGTTTGAAGATGTTACATTCGGTTACAAATCGTATGAACCCGTATTGAAAGGCATTAACATCGAAGTGAAGCAAGGGGAAATGATCGGCCTTGTAGGCCACTCGGGGTCGGGCAAATCAACGCTGATCAACCTTGTATCCCGATTTTACGATGTCAATGAAGGTGTTATCAAAATCGACGGCATCGATATCCGGACGATCATACAGGAGGATTTGCGATCGCAGATCGGAGTCGTACTGCAGGAGACGTTCTTGTTCAGCGGCACAATCATCGAGAACATTCGATACTCTAAGCCCGAGGCTACGATGGAGGAAGTCATACAAGCGGCGAAGGTGGCCAACTGTCATAACTTTATCATCAACTTGCCCGACGGCTACGATACGAAACTCGAGGAAAACGGCAACAACCTGTCCGGCGGGGAGCGGCAACGGCTGGCGATTGCAAGAGCGGTTCTGAATAACCCGCGCATTCTGATCCTCGATGAGGCGACGGCATCGCTCGATATCGATACCGAAACCGCGATTCAAGAAGCGCTGCAGCGGGTGACGAAGAACCGGACGACGATTGCGATTGCGCACCGTCTATCTACATTACGCAATGCGGATCGGTTGTTGGTTCTGGAAAAGGGTACCATCGCAGAAGTTGGAACGCACACCGAGCTTATGGCGAAGGAAGGCATCTATTATAATCTGATCATGGCCCAACGCAACATGGCGAAGCAGAAGTCGGAAGCTGCTCCGGCGCAGGAAGTTGTCGGCACGGCCACGTAATGAAACCGTAAACTACTGGACAAAGCGCCAGTAGTTTTTTTTTCGTAAGGTTGCTCTTCTATTGTCTGTACTTGAAAGAATCTATCAAGCTATTGAATCGTTGGGCAAATTTATTTACAATGGAGCAAGTTTATGAATTGGAAAATCGTACCGATCGATGCCGGTTCAAAACAAACGTCAACATAGAAAACAACGAGAGGATGTTAGAAGTGCAAAAAAGCTCACTCGTGATTTTGCTCATCACTGCGTTCTTGTTGCTCGGCACAGTTCCGGTTCATCACGCACAAGCTGCAGAAAAAATCAAGGTGATTGTGGATGGCCGGGAAGTAAATATGTCGAATGACCCGATTATGAGGAATGGTACGATATTACTGCCGTTTCGTTCATTATTTAACGCATTGGGGCTTTCGGTCAAGTATATCCCCGAGTACCAATCCATTGAAGCTCAAATCGGCAAGGACACGCTGTATATGATGGTTAAGGACAAAATGGCTTTTTTTAAGTCCGAAACGTACGTTATGAAACCGGGGCCTGAAGTGATCGGAGGCGTTACGTACGTACCGCTGCGTTTCATTGGAGACCGCGCGGGTTATGAGACTATCTGGGATGCGGCGACGGGGACGGTAACATTAACGAACAAACTAGAAAAGCAGCTTGCCTCAGTCAAGGAATATCATTACAAGCTGTCCGAGGTTGGAAGTACGCCGTACGATGCGAGTATAGCGGACCAAATCGGTCCCTTCGATTGGAGCAACAACTACGGATCTTCGCCGGAAATCGTTACATATCTTAATCCTGATCATTCACTAACGGTAGGTTGGCAGGATGAACAAAACGTATATATGTCGGAGTTTCAAGCTGACTTTACGCTTAATAAAACGCTATCCTTGAAGAAAACTTTAAAGGTTTTCGGCGGATTTACGAAGGATGATAGCGGCAATTATTATGTATTGTATACGCAAAACAATAAAGACGGAGACTTCAGCACGAACGTTCAGCTGATCAAATACGATTCGAACGGAACGCAGGTCGGCAAGTTCAATCTCAACTCCGATCGAAGAAGCAAGGGTGGCTTCGATGTCATGGAGCCAATCGCACATGCGAATTCCCGACTAGTTTATACAAATGGTAAGGTCGCGATCCTGATGGGCAAGAAGCAGCACAAAAACGAAAATGACGGATTGAACCATCAAAGCGGTATTTTGGTTGTCGTTGATTCCAACACAATGTCGCTCCTCAAGGATGAGTCGAGTACCCAAACCGCGAGTCATTCCTTTGATCAACGTCTGATCGCCGATGGCAATGATTTTGTATATTTGGACTTGGCGGATAATTACCCGCGCGGCTTTTATTTGACGAAGAACGGCACCGGCAAAGTTGTTTTTACATTCAAAACGATGCATAACAAAGAAGCGGCCAATCCCGCGGGCAAACAACTCGGCTCGGGAAAATGGTCGAATGACAACCGAACCTATTCGGAGCTCGGAGGAATCGCGGCATCCGATACCGGATATGTCGTGCTAGGTTCAAGCGAACGCTCATTCAGCAATGCGAAAGCAGGCGAAGGGCCGAATGAATCCCGCAATTTATTTATGGTGCATGTTGTGAAGGATTTTGACAAACAAACCTCTCAAGGGGATTGGAATGAGGTTTTCGAGAATATCGTCGATTCCGGCGGCGCGGCAGAGAGCAATGCTTTTTACGATTTTAACGGCGGAGAAAATAAACAGCGCCGGGTCGGTGGTCTTACCCCTGTCAAGTAGACATAAGAAAAAAGCTATGCTGCCAACGCGCACCGATATTCAATCGGTGCGCGTTGTTTCAGTTTGGCTTGAAACCTCTGGTAGTT
>NZ_JBVYOJ010000047.1:0-8022 GCF_056120465.1 Paenibacillus sp. sgz302148 | reverse complement strand
AGTTTCTCAGAAGCCGAATAGGATCGTTTTTGCATGAAAAAGCTCCCCTTACCGTAGCAGGTTTTATTATTTCACCTGTCTACCGTAAGGGGAGCATATCACGCGGCAGTTGCTCCACTTTTTTGTTTAACTCGTAGGGGCAGCGGCGATATTTGTTGATGTAAACATAAGCGGCAGCCACCCTGTAAAAATAGCCCCGCTCGTCCGGCTCCGGTTCCGAACGGTAAGATCGCCTTGGTGTGCTCGAAGGATGCGGCGCGCAATCGTAAGCCCGAGGCCAACTCCTCCGCTTTCGGGATTCCGGGATGGGTCTCCCCGATAGAAAGGCTCAAATACATGCGGCAAGTCGTGCTCATCGATACCCGCTCCCGTATCTTCAATCGTGAAGGCGATGCATCCGTCCTCTATATGCCAAGCGAATGTAATCGTTCCGCCGGCCGGCGTATGCCTGATGGCATTGTCCAGCAGGTTGCTCATCGCTCGCCGCAGCAAATGCGAATCCCCTGGAAAAGTAACGTCTCCGCCTTGCATGCCACCTTCATAATGAAGTACAGTGCCATTATCCCTGGCTATGGGGTGGAATTCCTCGGCCAGATCGGCGAAGAGCCGTCCCGGTTCCACCGGTTCAGGACGCAGCGTTTGTTCGATCGATTCGAGCTTGGTATATGAAAACAGATCGGATACAAGCCTTTCGAGCTGCTCGGCTTTTTTATTACAGATCGAAATATATCGAGCCATTTTGTCCGGATTGTCGGTCATGCCCTTCTCCAGACGTGCCAAGCAACCGCGAAGCGTAAATAACGGCGTCCTTAAATCGTGGGCGATTGCGCCTATGAAAAATCGGCGCTCTTCTTCCAGCTCGGACTCGCGAATCAGAGATTCACGCAAGCTGCTGCCCATCGCGTGGAAAGCGGAGCGCACCGTCGTTACTTCAAGAACGCTGGATTCCGGCAGGTGAAAATCAAGATCACCGTCAGCGATCCGCCTCGCGGCTGCGCTCATGGCCTCGAGCGGTTTGACGACGACTTGGCCGATTTTCCAGCCGATGAACAGGATAACGCCAATCGCCGCAATGACGGCGCATACTGTAGCCACCTCGCTTCTTCGCTCTGGAACGAAGAAGAGCGCTTCGCCTTGAATCTTGCCTTGTTCGACGACATTGATCTGGCGCGTCGCGGTTTCTTCCGTACCGGCCTGTTCGGAATGCAGAATTTCGCGACTGAAGCCATCCAGTAGGATGATTCCGATGCCCGATTTATCGGCGATGCTTTGCAGCGACGCCTGCCAGTCCGGCTCCAGCCAACGGGCAGCATTCGTTTCGTTCACGTTGCGGATCGCCGCAGCCAAGCCGGCTTGTTGCCGCTCATAGAGCGAGCTTTCGAAAACGTAACGATCGAGCAGGTCCGATAGTTCAAATAATAACCGCGGCAGAAGCATGAGGATGAGCATGCCGATGATCATCCACTGGCGGATGCGAAGCCGCGGCCTCATCTCCGCACCCCTTCGAACCGGTAGCCGATGCCCCACACATTCGTAATGATTTTTGGCTTTCGCGGATCCTCTTCGATTTTTTCGCGAATTCTTGCTATGTGCACGGTTACCGCATGCTTGTCGCCAATCCCGTCCCAAAAGCGCTGCAGCAGTTGATCGTACGTAAATACTTGGCGCGGGTACTCCGCAAATAGGCACAGCATGTCGAATTCCTTCGGCGTTAGCGGCAGCGGTCGTCCGTCCAGCACGGCTTCATGCGCTTTCAAATCCAGCACGAGCCTACCGAACCTCCATTCCGACTTCGTTGCTTTTTCGCTTTTGTCATAACGCCTCAGTACGGCTTTGATGCGCGCTACAACCTCCTCAGGAGTAGCGGACTTGACAATGTAATCGTCCCCGCCCAAGCCTAGCCCCCGTATTTTGTCCATATCTTCACCACGCGCGCTGAGGAACAGGATAGGAAGATCGCGTGTTTTGCGGATGTGCCGGCACAAGTCCAGGCCGTTCTGCCCAGGCATCATGACGTCCAGCAATATACAGTCGATTGGCTCGCTGTTCAGTGCTTCGAGCGCCTCGACGGCGTTGAATGCGAAGGCAGTGTCGAACTGTTCGTCCTCGAGGTAATCCCGCATTAATTCCACGATCTCTTTATCGTCATCCACTATGAGTACCGTACGTTTTCCGTTTAAGCTCAAGCCGCTCACCTCTGTTTCTAATCCATAAGAATTTGAAAATATTGTAGCACATCTATCGCTCAGCTCGGCTCATTTTGAGTGAAATGTAACGAAACGGTGATTGTTTTGAGACTGTTTCGATCAGCCTTTTGTGAGAATCACCCGTTACGATAAGATTGTCGACAAACCATTGCTGGAAGGTCAAACCGAAATCAAGGAGGCAAAATGATGAATCAGCTGTTAAACGGACAATTGGCGTTAGTAACGGGAGGAAGCGGCGGGATCGGCGGCGCGGTTGCGGAGAAGCTGGCTTCCAACGGCGCGATTGTCGCCGTCCATTATCTTCGCAATAAAGAGCAGGCGGAGGAAACGGTGCGCCGCATCCAGGAGACAGGGGGGCAAGCGGCGGCTTTTCATGCCGACCTATCGGAGGTTCGTCAAATCGACTCGCTTGTGAAAGACGTTCACGCCTCATTCGGGATTTCCGTCGATATTTTGATCAATAATGCGGGGCAGATGAGCCATAGGGCTTCCATTACGGAAATCACGGAGGATTATTACACGCAGATGATGGATATCAATTTCAAATCCTGCGTGTTTTTAAGCAAAGCCGTGCTGCCATTTATGCTGGAGAAGGGGAGTGGGCGCATCGTGAACATCGCTTCGCTTGCCGCGCACAACGGTGGCGGGCCTGGTGTGGCGATGTATGCGGCGGCCAAAAGCGCCACGCTTGCCTTTACGAAGAATGCGGCGAAGGAGTTCGCCGGCAAAGGCATTCGCGTCAACGCCGTTACTCCGGGAGTCATTGCGAACACCTCGAACGATCGGTTCAAAACCGATGAGATCCGAAGATCGATCATTGCCGGTATTCCGCTCGGGCGCGAGGGACTGCCGGAGGATGTGGCGAACGCGGTGCTATTCCTGGCCTCCGGTACTTCCGCGTTCATAACCGGCGAAACGTTGGAAGTTAACGGCGGCATGTTCATGAGATGATGATAAGGAGATGAATTCGTAATGGAATCCAATGTAAATCCGCAATTGTTGAAACTGGTGCAATCCCAACATCCGGAGAAGCTGCTGCCCTTCGCACGCAATATGGAGGAACAAACTCTTGCCGCTATATATGGCACGGATACGGACACGTACAGGTCGATAAAGCGTCAACTGACGCAGCAGGTGCAGAATGTTGCTTCGGAGATGCTGGAAGATACGGCGTTTGCCGGCATGGTGGATCGCCTGCCGTTCCAAGCGGGGCAGACGGTGATCGCGATCGGCGAAAGCACGACGGACGATTTGCTGTCTTGGTTTGAATTGCTTCGCCAACTTGTCGGGCTGAGGAGGCCGAACGACGGAATCCGGTTTATTAACGAAGGGATATCGGGTAATACGACTGCACAAGTATTGGGGAGGATGAGCGGCATTACCGCCAAGGAGCCAGACTGGATCTTGTGTATGATCGGCGGCAACGACGCAATGAGGATTGGCCCGGAGCCGGCCAAAACACAGGTCAGCGCCGAGGAAACGGCCAAAAACCTGGCGGCGATCCGGCAGATTGCCGCTTCCCGGACGAAAGCCGGCTGGGTGTGGCTGACTCCGCCGAGCTTCAACGAAGAGAGAGCGGCCGCTTATCACCACTTTCAGTTCGGCCAGCTTTCTTGGCGGAATGAGGATATTACACGTATCGGCGATATCATCCGCAGCCTGCCTGATCAAGTTGTCGATACGCAGACGAGATTTGCGATGCCTACCGCCAAGCCGCTGCTTGGTCCCGACGGCGTTCATCCTACCCTGGAAGGCCATACAGCGATCGTAACGCAGTTTGTTGAAGAATTCGCCGGAGGGGTTACGGAATGAAGCTCATCGTGTTCGGTGCTACCGGAGGCACCGGTCGGCAGGTTGTCGCTCAAGCCCTGGAGGAGGGGCACGAAGTCACCGCTGTCGTCCGCAGACCTGAGGCGTTCGATCTTCGCCATGATAAGCTGGAGGTGGTCAAGGGCGACGTTCTCCGGCCCGCCACTTTCAGGCAGACGATGAACGGGAAGGATGCGGTTCTGTCCGCGCTTGGCGTATCGCACCGGAATCCGACAACGGTTTATTCGGCAGGAACGGCAAATATGATGGAGGCAATGCAGGCGGCAGGCGTTCATCGCCTCGTCTGCCTCTCGTCGGCGGGACTGGATATTCCCGCCGATACTCCGCTGCTGCAGCGGCTGGTCATCCGGCTCGTCATCCAGCGAATGTATAAACACGCTTATGAGGATATGGCGCGGATGGAAGCGGCAGTCCGGGCTTCCCTCGGGATAACTTGGACCGTTGTTCGCCCTCCGCGATTGACGAACGGGCCGCGAACGAAAGCATACCGCACGGCTGTAAACAAGCCTTTGCCGGGTGCCAGGGGAATATCGCGCGGAGACTTGGCGGATTTTATGATTAGATCGATTTCGGAACCGTCCACTTATCATGCAGTCGTTGAGATATCGAACTAGGAATTCAGGTTGTAGGCATATAAATACCGCGTAAATCGCGGTTTTTATTTTATATATCGGAACATCTAGCTAACAAAACACTCTAACTGGCAAGATTGACGGTCTTGGCAGGATTGTACGAAAACCCATCGAATAATACCGATTTATATAAATGTAATGAGGTGATTCCTGATGTATCCGATCAGTTTGCATGAAATACCAGGCGAAATCATGGATAACTTAGGTGCCGTGATAAACATGAAATATCCGAGACAAGGCCATACTTCCGATGTTGGAATCGTTGAAAGCACAAGAGGTTGTTTTATTATCAAAAGAACTAAAGGCGAACAGTTTTGTTCCTGGTTATCTCAAGAAGTGCATGTTCTGAGTTGCTTACGCAATACCAAATTACCTATTCCCGCCGTTTATCAGCATGTAGAACAAATAAGCGAAAATCAGGCTTGGGCGTTGCTGCAATATTTTGAAGGGGAAACGTTAAGACAAGCATTACTTCATGAGAAAAATGCGAATAAAAGACATGAAATGATCTTCAATTTCGGAGCCATTTTATCTAACATTCATTCAACGGAATGCCCAATTGAAATCATTGGAGACTCGGATTGGTTGGACGAAATGTTACGACGTGCGGAATATAACCTAAAACATTACTTGGTCGATGGGACAGCGGATGTACTTCAATTTTTGAAGACGAACAAACCATCGCCGATCCCAAATACACTCATTCATGGGGATTTTACAATTGATAATGTACTCGTTCGTGATGGGAAAATAACGAGCATTATTGATTGGAGCAATGGGGGATTCGGCGATCCAAGATACGATATCTCGCTAGCAATTCGCCCCAAGCCTAACGCTTTTGAAGTCCAATCAGAAATCGACACTTTCTACGAAGGGTATGGTCAGAAGATTTTAAGCGAGCAGGAGTATCGATACTTTAAGGAAGGACTTAACGAATTTTTCTAATGAATGATGCTTCGTTTTTATTTAATATGACACAGGTTGACATATATCAAAATCTATAATCGGAGGTAGATCAACGAAAGGAGTAACAGTTCATGAAACCTCTAAATGGGAAAGTGGCTTTGGTAGCAGGTGCAACACGCGGCGCGGGAAGAGGAATCGCTATCGAATTAGGCGCGGCTGGAGCCATTGTTTATGTGACGGGACGTACGACAAGAACACAACGCTCCGAGTACAATCGACCTGAAACGATTGAAGAAACCGCCGAACTTGTAAATCTTGCGGGTGGCAAGGGAATAGCGGTTCAAGTGGATCATCTGGATCCGGTGCAGGTCCAGGCTCTAATTGCACAGATTGAGAACGAGCAGGGGAGACTAGAAATCCTGGTCAACGATGTGTGGGGTGGCGAATATTTGACCCAGTGGAACGTGCCCGTGTGGGAGCATTCCCTTGAACGGGGGTTTCGCCAGCTTAGACTTGCGATTGACACGCATATTATTACAAGTCACTATGCTCTACCTCTGTTAATTCGAAACAAGAACGGATTGGTCATTGAGGTAACGGACGGCACGGCAGAATACAACGATAATAACTACCGTTTATCAATGTTCTACAATCTAGCTAAAACTTCTGTCATTCATATGGCTAAGTCTCTAGCCCATGAACTTTCACCCTATCAGTGCACCGCAGTAGCAGTGACTCCAGGTTGGATGCGTTCTGAAATCATGCTGGATCACTTTGGTGTTAAGGAGGAAAACTGGCGTGACGCCACGGAGAAGGAGCCGCATTTCATTATGTCGGAATCGCCACGTTATATAGGCCGCGCCGTTGCCGCACTGGCCGGAGATCCGGACGCAGCCCGATGGAACGGACACTCTGTGTCAAGCGGTCAGCTCGCACGAGTGTATGGTTTTTACGATCTTGACGGCTCACAGCCAGACTTTTGGCGGTATGCAGTAGAAGTGCAGGATGCGGGCAAACCGGCGAATTCTGCGGGTTACCGTTGATATTCATAGCGTGATGATTGAGATCCATAATGTGGTAGTATAGAGGATAGGGTGATATAGCATTGCCGCAGCTCGAGGATCCCCGTGATCCGAAATCGCTGAAGCCGTTTTTGCCTTGGTCATTGTCTATTCCACTGATGTGCCATGTCTTTACTTCGTGATAAATCTATAATAGCCCCAGTACAAAGATAGACCTGGGGCTATTGACGTTTACAAAGCTCTTGGACATATCACCCGTCAGGCCATTTAACCTCCGTCAAAAGTACAAACAACAAAATCAGAAGACAAATACTCTGATATTGTGCTAATGAAGGAGGCGTAAATCGTTTGAGTACAATAAGATCATGTTCTTCACCTAAAAAGCCAAAACATTCTTCACGTACAAAACCTAAGCTTTGTATTCGTAGTAAACCAAAACGTTGCTCACGTTCAAAATGTTCCCGTTGTAATTCAAAACCATGTTCTTGTATAAGTGAATGTGAGAATGAAAATGAAATCCAAAACAATCCAGCCAACACGAATACCAATGCGGCGAATCCAACAATTAATCCGACCATAAATGTGAATCCAGTTACTTCGACTCCTAGTCAAAATATTCAGCTTGCAGAACTAAGAGATCGTGCATTAACCGCCATTCTTTTTCCTCCAAGTAGTGTTTTACCTTCGACAATTACGTAACACCAAAAGGGATTGCTGACTGAATTTGCCGATTGTTTGGGCAAACCCAAGAGAAGATGGCAATGCAGTAGCTGAATTTTCTATTTTTCGCAACGGACATTCGGCATTTAATGCCGGTGGACACTGATCAAGGAACGTATTATCCCGGCTGTAATCATGTAGAAGAATAGCGAAATGGAAAATATGGTACCGATTACGAACCCATAGACCGAACCGGAAACGAGAATGGAGCAGAATGCCATTGAACAGCCCCCCGTCAAGTAGACAGTATAAAAATCAAAATCAATCAAGCGGCCTTCGTCCTGAACTCCATCGGACTGAGGCCGTTTAGTTTTGCTTGTAATCGTTCGTTATTGTAAAAGTGGATATATGAAATAATGTCCTTTTCGAGCTCCTCAAAAGTGTGGTACGTATGCAAATAATACTTCTCGCATTTTAGAGTTCCCCAAAATGATTCCATGGGGCCATTATCGATGCATCGCCCAACTCGAGACATGCTCTGAGACAGTTTGCTTTCGTCCAAGAGCGCTTTGAAGTCCAGCGACGTGTATTGGAACCCCCTGTCGCTATGAAGCATTGGCTTGCTTTCTGGAGCTGCCTGCAAGGCTAGTTTCAATGTCTGGAATACCAGGGGATTGTTATTGGAATGCCCTAATACGTAAGCCACGATGGATTTATCATGTAGGTCTAGGATAGCGCTTAGATAAGCTTTCTGACCGTGACCAT
>NZ_JBVYOJ010000046.1:0-8667 GCF_056120465.1 Paenibacillus sp. sgz302148 | reverse complement strand
TTCCTCCTCTGAATGGGTCTCGACAACTACATTCTAAACGAGGATTCTGCCTATGGCTCCCCCTTTTTTAGAGAACCTAGCATTTTACACAATTATATAGACTCAACTCTAGTTTGTTCGAACACAATCGAATACCTGCAAAAGTACAGTTGTTCATGGAAATTACTCCATCTTAAGTAGATTTGCCTCGCAAGAACTGCATATTTGCAGTTATTTTATAGAAAATGGGAATATCGCAGAAAAATAACTGCACTTTTGCATTTAAGTGAAGAACACGATCCAAGCAAATTAAAAAATAAAACCACATCTCCAATTGGAGAATGTGGTTTTTCTTTATGTATGTTGGGTTTAAGTTTATTCTAAGATGGCGGAGAGAGTGGGATACGCTCCATTTCATTCCGCGACTGCGATGTAATCCTAACGAAGCTTATGCTTCGACGAACCCTCTGTGGGTTCTTATCCCTATCAATGAAGCTTATACATGGCGGAGAGAGTGGGATACGCTCCATTTCATTCCGCGACTGCGATGTAATCCTCCGGAGCTTATGCTCCGACGAACCCTCTGTGGGTTCTCATCCCTATCAATAAAGCTTATACATGGCGGAGAGAGTGGGATTCGAACCCACGTGGGCTTGCACCCTAACGGTTTTCAAGACCGCCCCGTTATGACCACTTCGGTATCTCTCCATGTTATTGTTCCTCACCAATATGAATATGGCGACAAAGTTGATTGTACCACATTGCTGCGGTACAATTCAACCTGCATCGCCGCCCATTTTATAGAAAAACAACTATTTGCTGATGACCTTCATGCCGCCCATATAAGGCTGCAGCACTTCAGGAACGGCAATCGAGCCGTCTTCCTGCTGATAATTTTCCAGGATCGCCGCTATCGTGCGGCTGATCGCCAAGCCTGAGCCGTTAAGCGTGTGCACAAATTCCGGCTTCGATTGCGTATCGCGGCGGAAACGAATTTGCGCCCGACGCGCTTGGAAATCCTCGAAGTTCGTGCACGATGATATTTCACGGTAAGTGTTGCTGTTCGGCAGCCACACTTCCAGGTCGTACGTTTTGGCGGAGCCGAAGCCCATATCGCCGGTGCAAAGCGCCATCACCCGATAAGGCAGCTTGAGCAGCTGAAGCACTTTCTCGGCGTCATTCGTCAGCTTCTCCAGCTCGTCGTACGAATCATCCGGTTTCACCAGCTTCACCAGCTCGACCTTGTTGAACTGGTGATGACGAATCAACCCGCGCGTGTCACGGCCGGCCGCGCCCGCCTCGGAGCGGAAGCAAGCACTGAACGCGACGAAATATTTCGGCAACGCATCCGGCGCCAAAATTTCTTCGCGATGATAGTTCGTGACCGGCACTTCAGCGGTCGGAATCAAATAATAATCGGTATTCTGCAGTTTGAACAGATCTTCCTCGAATTTCGGCAATTGGCCTGTTCCGATCAAGCTGTCCCGATTCACGATATACGGCGGAAGCATTTCTTCGTATCCATGCTCCGTACCGTGAAGATCCATCATAAAGTTAATTAAAGCACGTTCGAGCCGCGCACCTAAACCGCGATAAAACACGAAACGCGAACCCGTCACCTTCGCCGCAGCCTCAAAATCGAGGATACCCAGATCTTGACCAAGCTCCCAATGCGGCTTTGGCTCGAATGAGAACGAAGCCGGTTCAGACCAGCGCCGAATCTCGACATTGTCCTCTTCCGATTTCCCGATCGGCACACTGTCATGCGGAATATTCGGAATCGCCAGTACTAGCTCGTCGATTTGCGCTTCGAGCTCGCGGACTTCTTCGTCCATCGCTTTGATCCGGTCCGATACTTCCCGCATCTCAAGGATGAGCGCATCGGCATTTTCGCCGGCTTTTTTCATGCGTGCGACTTCCTGCGAAACGACGTTGCGGCGGTTTTTAAGCTGCTCGCTCTCTTGCAGCAGCTCCCGGCGACGGGTATCCAACGCTGGAAAACCCGAGATGAGTTCGAGCGATTTTCCACGGTTTGATAATGCCTGCTCGACGCGTGCAAATTCATTTCTTAATAGCCTTACATCCAACACGGGAAATCCCTCCTAACGAACCGCCGACCGGCTCGCCTCTACCATATCAAGAAAATACCGGTGCAGACGGAAATCGTCCGTCAGCTCCGGATGAAACGACGAAGCAAGCAGATGCCCCTCACGCGCCGCAACGATTTCATCGCGATACGTACTTAGCACCTGCACACCCGGTCCTACTTCCGTAATGAGCGGCGCACGAATAAACACTGCGCGCAAATTGCCCTCAATGCCTTCGATCGGCAAATCGGTCTCGAAGCTTTCGCGTTGACGGCCAAACGCATTACGCGCTACCGTCATATCCATCAGTTCGAGGTGGGCTTCCTCTTGCCCCTCGATCCGTTTGGCGATGACGATCAGCCCCGCGCATGTACCGAAAATCGGCTTGCCCGCAGCGGAAAAATCCCGAATGGCTTCCATAAAGCCATACTTGCGCATCAGCTTGCCGATTGTCGTGCTTTCGCCGCCGGGGATGATCAGGCCATCCATTTCTTCCAATTGCTCGACGCGCTTGATCGCCATCCCGGCGCCGCCTGCTTGTTCAATCAATCTTATATGTTCAGCTACGGCCCCTTGAAGAGCCAATACACCAATGTTCATGATCGTTCCCTCCCGGCCGAATTACCAGCCGCGGTCCTGCATGCGCTCCGAAGCTTGAAGCTTGGAGATCTCAATGCCTTTCATCGGCGTGCCCAGGTTTTTGGACACTTCCGCGATCAGGGCATAGTCCGTGTAATGCGTCGTCGCTTCAACGATCGCTTTAGCGAATTTCTCCGGATTGTCGGATTTGAAAATACCGGAGCCAACGAATACGCCGTCTGCACCCAGGTGCATCATAAGCGCTGCGTCGGATGGGGTTGCTACGCCGCCTGCCGCGAAGTTAACGACCGGCAGCTTGCCGTTCGTGTGAACGTCGAGCAGCAAATCGTACGGTACGCCGAGGTTTTTCGCTTCTGCATACAGTTCGTCCTTGGACAAGCTTTGCACTTTGCGAATTTGCGACATAATCAGACGCATATGACGAACAGCCTCAACGATATTGCCCGTTCCCGGCTCGCCTTTCGTACGCATCATGGCCGCGCCTTCACCGATACGGCGAAGCGCTTCGCCCAGATCTTTGGCTCCGCATACGAACGGAACCGTGAACTCTCTTTTATTAATATGGAACACTTCGTCCGCCGGCGTCAGCACTTCGCTTTCATCGATGTAATCCGCGCCGAGTGCTTCCAGTACTTTAGCTTCGACAAAATGGCCGATCCGGGCTTTCGCCATAACAGGAATCGACACCACTTTAATAACTTCCTCAAGGATGGTCGGATCGGCCATCCGGGCCACGCCGCCGGCTGCACGAATATCAGAAGGCACTCGCTCGAGCGCCATAACCGCTACCGCTCCTGCCGCTTCCGCGATTTTTGCTTGCTCTGCATTCATGACGTCCATGATGACGCCGCCTTTTTGCATTTCTGCCATACCTCTTTTAACGCGTAATGTTCCCGTTTCCATTGTTCCGACCTCCTGAATTTATAGCCTAGTCTAATGCTTCATTTTACAATATGCGATATGATTATACAATCATTTAGAACAAGTTTTTGATTCCGTTGAACAAGTCGGAGAAAAAGTCGCCGATTGCACGGAACAGCATTCTCCACCACGAGGCTTTCTCCACTTCCTGTACCGTCACCAGATTCACCGTTTGCTCCTGGGTCTTGCCGTTCGCATCCTTGTATTCCACTTTGGCTGTCCCTACGACGGAACCGCTAGGCAGCGGAGCGATCCGTTTGTCTTCTTCCAGAGGCGCCGCCGTAATCTTCATTTCGAACGGTTGGCCTTTCTTCACGATCAGCGAAATACCGTTTTCCGTTACGACAGGCACCGAGGTTTCGACGCCTTTCTTGACGTCAACCGTCGTTAACTCTTTCAGCTCCGATTTCGCCGCGAGTACCGTCTTCTTCTCGAACGAACTAAAACCATAATCGAGCAGCTTGCGCGTTTCAAGGAAACGTTTCGGCTCCGATTTCGCGCCCATAATAACACTGATCAGTCGCATGCCATCCCGTTGTGCAGTTCCTGTAAAACAATACTGGGCTTCTTCCGTATGGCCCGTTTTCATGCCATCGAGTCCGTCATAAGCATATTTTTTAAAATTCGGCACATTCTTATTCGCTTCCAGCATCCAGTCGTAGTTAATCATCGGTTTCTGGTCGCGTTCGCGGAACTTATAAGAAGGAATGCTTGAATACTTCAAAAACTCCGGATGATCGCGCAAAATGCTGTAAGCCAGAATTGCGCTGTCCTTGGCCGACATCACAGTTTCTCCATCAATTGTCGATGGCTTAAATTTATCCGACAAGTCCTTCCGGCTCAGCCCGGTCGCATTGATGAAATGCGCCGTCGTCATGCCAAGCTCCTTCGCCTTCTCGTTCATCCGATGCGCAAATTGCTCTTCCGAACCGGCCACATATTCCGCCAGCGCGATCGAAGCGTCGTTCGCCGAACCAACCGCCATCGCGATAAACAGCTCTTCTACCGTATGCTTGTCACCTTCGGCCAAAAAGATACGCGAGCCGCCTTTAGCAGTCGTCGCCGCATTTTCCTGCGTGGTGACTTCGGTTTGCCACGTAAGCTTGCCTTTCTTGATTTCCTCCATGACCAAATATTCCGTCATCATCTTCGACATACTTGCCGGAGGAAGCGCAACATCGGCATTCATTTCGTACAAAATTTGCCCGGTGGCCGCATCCATCAAAATCGCGGAGCTCGCTTCAAGCGCTGGTCCGTTCGCTACCGGCTGCTGCGTCGTCTCCCCTTCGGCATGCGCAAATGCGGGTGCAAGCGCAAACAACATCATATGGAAAAGTAATAATACCGTAAACTTCTTCGTCAGACGTCTCCTCAATTCTCCATGTTTCACCATTATGTAACTCCCATCCCCATGATTTCACTACCAGCCTCTATTGTAACATATGAAAAGTTGAAACAAAAATGAAAGACAGGGAGAAATGTTTCCATCCCCCTGTCTGTTTCGCGCTTATACTAAAAGTAGTGAAAGTATAGTTTTCAGCGCAGCCGAGCCACTTTTCTTACAGTGAGTAGTTTGGCGCTTCTTTCGTTATTTGCACATCATGCGGATGGCTTTCGCGCAAGCCTGCACCCGTAATGCGCACAAATTGCGTATCGTTCTTCAGCTCTTCAATGGTGCCCGTGCCGCAATAACCCATGCCCGAGCGAAGCCCCCCAACCAATTGATGGATCGTATCGGCGATCGGTCCTTTGTATGGAACGCGTCCTTCGATACCTTCCGGTACAAGCTTGTTGTCGTTCTCTTGGAAATAACGATCCTTGCTGCCTGCTTTCATCGCGCTGAGCGAGCCCATGCCGCGGTATACTTTAAAGCGTCGCCCTTGGTAAATCTCGGATTCGCCAGGGCTTTCCTCCGTACCCGCGAACAAACTGCCGACCATGATGGCACTTGCCCCTGCTGCGATCGCCTTCGTAATATCGCCGGAGTATTTGATCCCTCCGTCCGCAATAATCGGTACATTGTACTCGCGAGCCACTGTCGCACAGTCGTAAATGGCCGAAATTTGCGGAACGCCGATCCCTGCAATGACGCGTGTCGTACAGATTGAACCCGGTCCGATACCGACTTTAATAACCGAAGCACCGGCCTCGATCAGATCGCGCGCCGCTTCGCCGGTCGCAACGTTGCCCGCAACAATAGTCAGATCCGGATATAGGCCGCGCAGCTTGCGAACCGTCTCAATAATATTGATATGATGTCCATGCGCCGAATCAACGACCAGTACGTCGACACCGGCACCCACCAATGCTTCCGCACGCTCGAACGTATCCTTCGAGATGCCTACGGCGCCACCGGCCAGCAAACGCCCTTGCGCGTCCTTGGCCGCATTCGGAAATTGGATCGCCTTTTCGATGTCCTTGATCGTAATAAGACCCTTCAACGTATTATGCTCGTCAACAAGCGGCAGTTTCTCGATTTTGTGCTGCTGCAGCAACACTTCCGCTTCCTGCAGCGTCGTACCGACCGGAGCCGTAACAAGCTCTTCCTTCGTCATGACTTCTTTGATTTTGATCGAATAGTCGTGAACGAAACGAAGGTCGCGGTTCGTAATAATGCCGACCAGCTTGTTGTTGTCGTCGACAATCGGTACGCCGGAAATCCGGTATTTGCCCATCAAAGCTTCCGCATCGTATACATGATGCTCGGGCGTAAGCGAGAACGGATTCGTAATGACGCCGCTCTCCGAGCGTTTTACCCGATCGACTTCCTCCGCCTGCTGAGCAACCGACATATTTTTATGAATAATGCCGATCCCGCCCTCCCGAGCGATGGCAATTGCTAGCGCCGCTTCCGTCACGGTGTCCATACCTGCGCTAATGAGCGGAATGTTCAATTTTACCGAAGCACTCAGTCTAACCGATACATCCACTTCCCGGGGCAATACCTCCGACTTTCGGGGGATGAGCAATACATCGTCAAACGTTAAGCCTTCCTTCGCAAACTTCGTTTCCCACACAACCAAGTTCCTCCCTTATTGTATATGAAGCATATTGCATCGGCTCCATAGTTTGCTTCCGACTGCTGATTGGCCTAGAAGCTAAACAGATTCTTGCGTTCCTTGCTCTCCGTATATTATTGCAATATTAGCAGAGGGTATATGGGCTGTCAAGGATGGTTCTCCTCCCAGTTCTATAGCAAAAATCGCATACGCATACACCGGATTTTATGTATTTATTTACCGGAATACGTATATTTGCACACAGGGCTCCACAACAAAAACTGATCAATGCCCTGCTCCTTCGCCGCCTGAATCTGCTGCATCACTTCCCGCTCGCCATACTTGAGGTGAGGATGGACCCACGTAGCCGTAAAATTTTGATACCACGGACGAATTTTCGCAGTTCTCTCGCCCGCGACCGCCAGGTTGCGCCGCTTCGCGTCCTTCATGGCCTTATGCACGATCTGATATGGTTCTAGATCGGGATGCTCTACACCGTACATGCCCATGGAATAATGAGAAGGGTAAATCATCGGCGATATAAAATCGACTTCTCGCGTAATCTGCTCCCACTTCTGCCCGATCCCCATGTCATCGTCCGAAGAAGTCGTCAGTCCAAAAACGTCGGCCGATATATAAGCGCCTAAGGGCTTCAACTTCGTACGGGCTTCATGCAAAAACCCACGGATCGCCTCCGTCTTACTCCATCCTTGCGGGTTGGCGAACTTTGCCTCTCGGTTCAACTGAGTGGCGTTATCGGGGAAACGTACATAATCGAATTGAATTTCATCAAATCCAAGGGTGATCGCTTCTTTCGCGATGGCGATATTATAGTCCCACACTTCGGTCCGGAACGGGTCGACCCAGCTCACCCCTTTTTTATCATGCCAAACCTCACCTGTCTTATGATGAATGGCCCAAGAAGGTACCTTTGCGGCTAATAAAGGGTCTTTAAACACAACGAGCCGCCCGATCACATATACGTTTTTTTGCTTAAGCTTATTGAGGAGTGCACGTACATCCGAGATGCCCACCCTGCTGCCGGCCCCGATCTGGCGGGGGAGCATCACATTTGTGCGGTAGGTCATCAATCCCGCATCGGTCTTAATGTCGACGACAACCGTATTGAGATCGGTATGGTCCAACAGATCGACAATCCGCTTCATCGCAGGTCCACCCGCCACCCATCCGGATACGTAAATACCCCGAACTTTATGTGCTTGTAGCGTATTATGCCGATTCACCGCATGCAGATGCTCGGTAACGACCTTCGCCTTTGCTTGCAAATTTGCTGCCACACGGGGCGGGGGTCCGTAGACCGGGCCTTGTCCGTCTACGAGCGGCCTTGCCTTCACTGTGGCCTGAGCTTCTTGCGACTTCATGTGCGGATGGATAAATCCCGGTCCAACATGGCAACCGGTCATGACAACGGCAAAAGCCGCGACAGCCGCTGACGCTGCCCATAACTTTCTCATGGACTACACCTCCTTGGGTGTAGTATTAGCGCTTGCTGCAAATTGTTTGCCAATGTTGGAATGGAAGTATATTGTAAAAAAGAACCTGTTAAGCATAAAAAAACAGCCATTACGACGAATCGTAATGGCTGTTCTANCTCATGGACTACACCTCCTTGGGTGTAGTATTAGCGCTTGCTGCAAATTGTTTGCCAATGTTGGAATGGAAGTATATTGTAAAAAAGAACCTGTTAAGCATAAAAAAACAGCCATTACGACGAATCGTAATGGCTGTTCTATGCATGTGCTTGGCGACGTCCTACTCTCCCAGGATCCTGCGATCCAAGTACCATCGGCGCTGGAGGGCTTAACGGTCGTGTTCGGGATGGGTACGCGTGGAACCCCTCCGCCATCGCCACCAAACGTGCTATCGCTCATCGCGAAAGCGTGCAATGCTCAGGTATTATTCCCTGAAAACTGAATGCGAAAGTAAGTGAAAAGATTATTCATCCTTGTAACCGGGGCCCCCGCAAAGTACTCGGAATAAGCTCCGAAGCATTTGCTTCACTTTGTGGGGTAAATTAGTTAAGCCCTCGACCGATTAGTATTCGTCAGCTGCACGCATTG
>NZ_JBVYOJ010000045.1:0-9086 GCF_056120465.1 Paenibacillus sp. sgz302148 | reverse complement strand
CGCGATGCCGTGCGCGCGGAATGGGCGGCGCGGCTGGCGGAGCAGGAGCTGCCCGCGGCGCTGACGCCGGAGGCCGTATTGGAGATTTACCAATACGCCGAGCAAGGCATGGCGCTGCTGCAGCAGCTTGACAAAAGCGCGGCGAAGCTTGACGCCTTGGAGGCCGAGCAGCGCGCCTTCGAGGAGGCCGCAGCCGAGCTGCTCGGGACGCGGGAGAGCCGCGACCTGGTCTTCGCGCTGCGGCAGCGCAAAGCCGAGATCGCGCGGCAAGCGGCGCTTCGGACCGAGCGCGACCGGCTTGCCGCCGGCATCGCCGCACAGCGCGAGGAGCATGCGGCTGCGGTCCGGCGCGTCCATCACGCCAAGCGCAAGCTGGAGGCGCTTTATGCCGAAGCCGGCGCATCTGCGCATGAGGATGAGCTGTTCCGGCTCCGCGCCAGACAATTCGAGCGCCGACGCGAGGCCGAAGCCGAACTGCGCCGGCTCGATGTGCTGATCGGCACATGGAGCGATGCCGGGCAGCGCGAGAGACTGTTCGCCATGCTGGAGCGATACGATGCGCTGCAGCTTGCGGCCGAGCACGACAAGGCGAAACGCGAAGCGACGGAAGCCGAAGATCGGCTGGCGGAGCTGCTGGATCGGCGCGGGCGGCTGCGCCAGGAGCTGGATAAGCTGCAGGCGGATACGGAGCATGCGGACAAGCTGCAGCTGCTGGAGGAACATGCCGCGACATTGCGCCGGCAAGCGGCCCGCTACGGGAAGCTGGCGATATGCGCCGAGCTGTTCCGGCGTACGCGGCTCGTCTACGAGCAGGAGAAGCAGCCGCGTGTACTCAAGCGGGCTTCGCAATATTTTTCCCGTATTACGGATGGGAAATATAAACGGATTATTGCCCCGATCGGCACCAAAACGATCGAAGCCGAGCTTGCGGACGGCGAGCGGATCGACAGCTCCCTCTTGAGCCGCGGTACGGCGGAGCAGCTGTATCTGGCCATGCGCTTTGCGCTTGCTAGCGAGCATGGAAAGGCTCTGCCGCTTCTGCTTGACGATATTTTCGTCAATTTTGACGGCGATCGACTGCACAATACGCTGCTTGCCGTGAACGAAGTGGCGAAGAGCCATCAAGTCGTATTGTTTACGTGTCATGAGCATATACGCGAGGCTGTGCTGGCGTTCGTCGACGGTTGCGGGCTCATCGAGCTGTAGCGCGGACTGGCACAATATAGCACCTTTTCGGAAAGTATTTCATGTTGTACAATGAAGATTGGATGAAGATAACGTTTTCAAAGATACCTTTCGGGAGGTTCATAGACGATGAGTGCAGTCGAACAAGCGGGATATTTCGGACAATTCGGGGGAAGCTTCGTTCCGCCGGAATTGCAGCAAGTTTTGGATTATTTGGCGGAGCAATTTTACAAGTATAAGGACGACCCGGAATTTATCGAAGAATACAACAACTATCAAAAAGAATTTGTTGGACGGGAAAATCCGCTGACTTACGCCAAACATCTGACCGACAAGCTCGGCGGCGCGAAAATTTACTTGAAGCGCGAAGATTTGAACCATACCGGATCGCACAAAATCAACAACGTGCTGGGGCAAATTTTGCTCGCCAAACGGATGGGCGCAAAACGGGTGATCGCCGAGACGGGAGCAGGACAGCATGGCGTCGCAACGGCGACGGTTTGCGCGATGTTCGGCATGGAATGCGTCATCTACATGGGTGCGGAGGATACGAAGCGCCAGGCGCTTAACGTATTCCGGATGGAGCTGCTCGGCGCTACGGTCATACCGGTCGCCAAAGGACAAGGCCGCTTGAAGGATGCCGTCGACGAAGCGCTCGGCGATCTTGTGACGAACTACAAGAACACGTTTTATTTGCTCGGTTCCGCCGTCGGACCGCATCCGTTTCCGACGATGGTCAAGCATTTCCAATCGATCATCAGCGAAGAATCGAAACGTCAAATTCTGGAGAAAGAAGGGCGACTTCCCAATGCGGTCATTGCTTGTGCCGGTGGCGGGAGCAACGCGATCGGATCGTTCGCCCATTATATCGAAGAGAAGGATGTTCGCCTGATCGGCGTCGAGCCGGATCAAGCGCCAACGCTGACGCAAGGCGTGCCGGGCGTGCTGCATGGATTCAAATGCCTCGTGCTGCTCGATGAAGAGGGCAATCCGAAGCCGACGTATTCGATTGCGGCCGGTCTCGATTACCCGGGCATCGGGCCGGAGCACAGCCACTTAAAAGAAAGCGGCCGCGCTGAATATTACACCGTTACGAACGAAGAGGTGCTTGAGGCGTTCCATACGCTGTCCAAGACGGAAGGCATCATTCCTGCGCTGGAAAGCGCACATGCCGTTGCGTATGCGATGAAGCTGGCGCCAACGCTGCCGAAGGACCAGATCTTGATCGTGAATCTGTCTGGCCGAGGCGACAAGGACGTTGAGCAAGTTTACCATATGATGCACGGCTAATGCCTGAGCTGCTGCCCCAATAAGCCGCAAATGCGGCGGTCTGCCTGCAGGGAAGCGAATTGCTTCCATTGCTTCCTGCCGGTTGTTCCGCTAGCGTGCGGCTTTTTTGCTGCCTATTATTCCAATTGCGTTTTGCCTTTGCGGCGCATAATCATGACGAGCCAGATCATGCTGACAATACCGAATAAAGGATAAAGGGTCGATAGCAGGACACTGAAGCCAATTTGGCTTGTAATGTAGCATAGCACCAGGATGACGATCGTCACGATTTCCCGCCTGTAAGGAAAATGCTGACGGATTTGCAGGGACAGCCCATACACGTCGGCGACAAACGTCGTGAAAATTTCCGCGAAAATCATGAACAAGTATAGCAGCTGCATCATTTGACCGAGCCGATTCGTAATCGCTCCCATCGGAATTTCGAATTGAGCGATGCCCGGCATTTGCGCCGACAAGGCGAAGTGCCCGGCAAACAACAGCACGCCGATGCCGATGCCGCCGATGCACCCGCCCCATAATAAAGCTTTGCGGTCGCTCACCTCCGATCCGATCGGCACAAGCACCGCCTGGGACATCGTTAGGTTGAAGGCGGCGTAGAGCAGCGGAGCCGTCCATATTCTGGCGAGCGAATAATCGGTGGTCAAATGAATGAACCGGTCTGCCGTCGGACTGGACATTGTATGAATAACGATAACGACAGTACAAATGAGCATGATCGGCACGACGATCGAATTGATCGTCAATATCGCCTGTATCCCTTTTTTAATAATGAAATAAGAAAGAATGAGCGTAAGGAACAACCCGGTCTGATACGACAGGTTGAAGTTTTCCTGGAAGATCGACCCTGCCCCGGCGAGCATGACCGCATTCGTACCGAACAGGGCGACCAAGACAAAATAACTGATCCAGCTGCCGATGTGGGGACCGAACAAATGCTTGTTCAAATCTTCGTAAGATTTCGCCTTAATGTCGTGAGCGAGCAGCATCAGCTTGGTGCCTAACCAGACGAACATCGCGGTTGCCAATACGATGGTGAACATGGCCCATCTGCCGTAACGCGTATAAAACTGCAATATTTCTTGACCCGTGGCGAAACCGGCCCCAACGACCGTTCCGATATACGTAAAGGCGATCCGTAGCACGAGGAATGCTTTTTTCATCGTTCGAGTCTCCTTGTACAACCTGTATATTACAGCGTATGTACAGGATCGCCCAGGCATGACAAGCTGTTTGGTTGTTGGGGTGCGGGCCGTTCCCCGCATGTGGACGAAAAAAACCAGCGCACTGCATTCAGTGGCTGGTTTGATGTTCGGCATTCTCTTATTTGTCCGCGAAAAGCTTGATCGATTGGATCACGTGCGTTTGCGGATCGATATCGAGCTTGAGCAGCACGGCGTCCGCTTTGTAGCTGAGAACATAGTTCGTATTCGAATCGGCTTTGCCAAGCGCCTTCAGGGCGTCCTTGTCCTTGTCGCCGACCTTAAGGCCGCTTAGGCCGGTGGCCGTATCGGCGGAGCTTACTTCTACGAACAATACTTGCATCGATTTATTAAAGCCCACTGCATATCCGTCGTATTCGAATACGGTGACAGGATCTTTTTCGTCTTCCATCGTAAATTGCTCGACCGGTTTGCCAAGCTTCTTCACGACGGCGTCTTTCTTGTCGCCAAGCGCAATGCCAAGCAGTTTCGGGTGGGCGGGATCGAATTTATCGTCCGGTTGCTCCGCTTTGTCCGGCTTGTCGGACGTTTTGCCGGAAGCCGGCTTGCTGTCTGCGTTTGCCTTTGACGCGCCTTTTGTCGTCGCGTTTGCTTCAGGCGCTTCGCCGTCGGAACTCGGAATCGGCGTAACTTCGACCGATTTTTCTTCGGTTGCCGGACTTTCCGCTTCTTCGGCTTGTGTATTGGAAGTAGGGGGGGCGGCGGCTTCGGGAGAAACCGGCTTCTGGCAGCCTGTCACAAGTAACACGACAAGACCAAATCCTACGAGCCACTTCAACATGGAATATCTTCCTTTCTTTCTATGTAACGGTAAATGCGCTTGATGAACCTTTACCATCATACTCCCTCCTTGTTGTCTTTCTCAAAGACGATTTAGGGCAAAAAGAGGCCGTATTCCGATGAATTGGTGACGTTTTGAAATTGGAATCCCTTGGATCAGGTACTGGCGCGATATTTTATGTCCTTACTACTATTTAGACGGATATTTGTCCAAAAAAGTTGCGTATTTTTGCAAATCCGGAGAAAAATATAACGATTCCTTGAAAATAGACTTGAACACCCCGATGGCGGTATGATAAGTTATTCGAAGCTAATCACGTAGGAGGGAAACGGATGGATATTTTAAAACAGCGCATTCGCGAGGAAGCCGCCATTCATTCTAATGAAGTGTTAAAGCTTGATTCTTTGCTCACCCATCAGGTTGATCCTCAATTCATCATGCAGCTCGGACGCGAATTTGCCGACCGTTTCGCCGGAGAATCGATTACGAAGGTCGTTACTGTGGAGTCTTCCGGCATTTCCGTTGCATTCGCGACAGGGTATGCTCTTGGTGTCCCGCTTGTATTTGCCCGCCGCAAAAAAACGCTGATCGGCGATCCCGATACGTTGTCCGAACGCGTCCCTTCCTTCACGAAGGGGATCGTAACCGATATTATGGTATCCAAGCAATTTCTGAAGCCGGACGACCGGGTACTGTTCATCGATGATATTATCGCTAACGGCGACGCGGCGAGAGGGCTGATCAAAATCATCGAGAGATCCGGCGCTACGCTCGTCGGCATCGGCATCGTCGTCGAAAAAACGTTCCAGGCCGGTGGACAGTCGATTCGCGATCAGGGCATCCGCCTTGAAACGCTTGTCAAAGTATCTTCGCTTGACGGAGGAGAAATCGGCTTCGAGTAATGCATTATTTTCATGTGAACTGTGCCTTCCCACACGTAGCGTTTTATTCTATAATAAGCATAAGTTCGTGAGGGGAGGCTACAATATGGGGAACCCATCGGTACCTGTTGATTTTTTTATGACCAAGTTGGCACAAGCTAAAGTTCATTTCGAACGCGCGCTCGATTGCAAACATACGGAGTTCGACGACCTATATCCCTATATGATCGAACATCCTCAGTTTTTCTGGTATAAACGATATGTCGCCTGGTCCGAGCTTCTGACCGTCGTCAAGCTGTGCGAAGAACTGAACATCGCATGGGACGGACAATTCACGGAGCAGCAGCAGGATTATATTCAGAAACGTGTGATGTCGAGCAAGGTTCTGGATTTGTGGTACGAAACGAATGATTCGAAGGAGCACGTCGGCTAAGCTTGAACGTTGTCGGAAATTATAGATTAAGGAACGGCCTAAATGGATAACATTTAGGCTTTTTTTTGAATGATAATCGTCGTAGGGGAGGGACAAGCTTGATAACGGACGAACAACTGGACGCATACCGCATAGCAGGCACGAAAATTCGCGTCGTTCGCGATGCATTGGAGATTAACGACGTGATCGGCGTCGTGGTCGCCTGGGACGAGCAACAGGTGATGATCCGGCGGATGAACCGGCGAATCGTCAAATTGGACCGCGGATACATATTTCAGCCCTTCGGGGAAGAGCGGGCGAACATTTTATTGTAAATCGGCCGCCGGTTTGGAACCTTTTGGCGCATGGATCGTAGTGAAATTATGGTTATGCCAAACAAAGGAGGAAACCGTCTTGTTGAAATGCCCGGTATGCAGCGATATAAAGATGCGTGAGGTTGAAAAGGACGGCGTTTTGATCGACGTATGTCCGGAATGCAAAGGGGTATGGCTTGATCGCGGCGAATTGGATAAATTGATGAACGGGATGCGCGAAGTGCGCCGTTATTATGATGAGCGATATGGCGACAGCGATGACGACGATTGGGAAGATCGCAGAAAACGCGAAGCTTACCGTAATACGAATTATGGCCATACGCCGCATACATCGCATACATCGCATTCGAGCCACCACAATAGCGAATACGACTACCATAAGAAAAAGAAGAAAAAGACGGTATTCAGTTTATTCGAAGATTTGTTTGATTAACTGAAAACCGGGATAAAAAAAGCCGCGTAAATAAAAATACGCGGTTTTTTTATGATGATTAATACAGAGTAGGGATCGGAGGACATGAAACGCCGTAGATAAATCTCGGATCAATACCGTAATAGTACCAGAACATCCCGTTCCAGCGATAACCTGAAACTTCGCCGTATTCAACTCTAGTTGGGTAATACCAGAAACTTTCCCCATCCGATAGCCAAACGTAAGTGTAGTTATATAAGCAGTCAACGATATAACCAGTTGGATTAGTTGGAATGTAATCGGGGGGAGGAGGCAGCATTTGAGCGGGTGATTCGGGCAAAGGCGAAAATGCCAATTGGACTTCAATCCTTTCATATTTGATTATAAACTTTTAAATAAACGTTTTGCGCTTCTTTTCATACATATGAATGTGCCTAGTCTAAGGTTCGGTTATTTCGCTTGCTTTTTTGGTTAAATTGTTTTAAATTAAATTGTGTACAATATAATTGAGTTCAATATATATGGTGAAAATAAGAATGGAGGACACAAACATGAGCGTATACGATTATGAGGTGAAAACCATTAAAGGCGAAACGACCACGCTCCGCGAATATGAAGGGAAGGTTCTATTGATCGTGAATACGGCCAGCCAATGCGGTTTTGCTCCGCAGTTCAAAGGCTTGCAGAAGTTGCATGAAACGTATCATGACCAAGGGTTCGAGGTGCTTGGTTTTCCGAGCAACCAATTCCGCGAGCAAGAGCCCGGCAACGATGCGGAAATCGAGAATGTATGCGAGCTGAATTTTGGCGTGAGGTTTCCGCTTTATTCGAAAATCGACGTCAACGGCACTACGGCCCACCCGCTGTTCAAATATTTGACTGACCGAGCGCGTGGCGTTATGATGTCACGGTCGATTAAATGGAATTTTACGAAATTTCTGATCGACAAGAAAGGAAACGTCATTCAGCGCTTCTCTCCAACGACGAAACCGGAAAAAATCGAAAGCCGCATTCAATCGCTTTTACAAGAGGTGTAATGGATGGAATATTCCATAGACGAAACGCTAAAGCTGGACAATCAATTATGTTTTGCGATATATGCCTGCTCGAGGGAGATGACCCGGTTATACCGGCCGCTGCTTGAGGAAATCGGAGTAACTTATCCGCAATATTTGGTATTGCTTGTATTGTGGGAGAGGGACGAACTTACGGTCAGCGAATTGGGAGATCGGTTGTTTCTGGATTCCGGGACGCTGACTCCGCTGCTGAAACGGATGGAAGGAGCGGGTTGGATCGAGCGCAAACGCTCCGGAGAAGACGAGCGCAAGGTGATGATCCGTCTTACGGATAAAGGTGCGGACCTCAAGCTTCAAGCATGCCGGATTCCGGAAGAGATGGTGCGGCGCAGCGGTTTGTCCATCGACGAATTCGGGGGATTGTTAGGCGACATGAAACGGTTGCTCGACAGGCTGCACGGTCATGCATGATTCCGTTCGTACAGGGAACATTATCTGAGGAACGAAATGATGCATACGATATGGAGGTTTCCACAAATGGAAAGCTTGAATGAATTCGTAGATAAGCTGGAGGAACAGCAGAAAAAGCAGGAGAAGAATAAACGATTTCATGGCGAAGGCAGTCCGGGTAACCGACTTCCGAACAAGCAAAAAAGCACAAACAAATAATTCGCAAGCAGTTCGATAAAAGCCGATTACAGCATTGGATGTTGATCGGCTTTTTTTGTGGCCCAAATATTACAAATATAATATGTAATATCCGATATATGTAAGGGAGGATGGAAACTGGACAAAGTCAAATTGCTTTCGGACCGGTTCCAGCACGAATTGGAGGTGTTCATGTTGAAAATATTAAGCGGTGCTAATCGGCTTTACCCCAATTTATATGAAGCTGGGCAACGGACGAGCCAACCGGCTTTGCGAATCGGGGACAAGCTTCCTTCTACAGGAGTAATCGTGGATTTGTCGGAGTCCGTGAAGCAAGCACGCCCAATATCGGTAATCGAACACGAAGCGGCAAAAGTCACGATTCCGGATAAGCCTTACGGCGCTCCGGATGACTATGTTCCGGTGTCCGAGCTGATGAAACGATTTCGGCCTCAAGATTATGAACAAATGCAAAGCCGGTTTGGGCAAAACGACGGGGTAGGCGGCTTATCCGTACTCCTCCAGTTTGCCAAGGGCTTGCCCAAGCATCCGGAATGGGTAAAGCAGTATTGGGAGGAAATGAAGACAAAGTTTGTTTGAGGTCTGTAGAGCCTTGCCCTGTAATTGGTGACATCGTGCCGATGTGCAGGGTCTTTTTTTGATAAAAAGATGCTTGACAACATATAGTGATCCGTGATAAATTATATTTCGTTGACACGAAAAGTTGACGAAAACAAAATGCGGTCGTGGCGGAATTGGCAGACGCGCTAGATTCAGGTTCTAGTGGTGTAACAGCCGTGGAGGTTCGAGTCCTCTCGACCGCACCAGCATCAAAGGATTCAGCACATGAGCTGGATCCTTTGTTCGTTTATAAAGCGAAAAGGCGAGCTACTGGTTCTAGTGGTG
>NZ_JBVYOJ010000044.1:0-15689 GCF_056120465.1 Paenibacillus sp. sgz302148 | reverse complement strand
ATCTTCCGTGTATTGGTTACGTTGTTGCTTTTCCATGTGGGACACCCCTTCTCGTAAATACCATTATCCTAATTCACTTAACGGGTGTCCACTTTTTATTCTAGCTACAGATTTCCCGTTATTTCTATCTAACCCATTGTCTCTATCGGATTAAATACATGTTTTCCCGTTATTTCTCCATTTAAATCACGGATCCAAAACTTTTCATAAATCATCAAAACCGTTTTGCCCTTCACTTAGTCTAATGTTCGAGTTTAAGCTGCGTGATCCTTGGATTGTGGGTTTTGCGAGGAGGAATCATATGAATGTGGAAGAGCTTGTAAGATTGGCGCAAAATGGCGACGACGAAGCGTTTTACGAGCTCGTCAGCCGAGATAAGGAGAAATTGTACCGAATCGCATTCGCTTATATGAAAAATGAAGCGGACGCGCTGGAGGCGATCCAGGAAATGACGTACCGCGCGTATTCCAAGCTAAAGAAGCTGAAGGAACCGAAATATTTCAATACCTGGCTCATCCGGATTTTGATCAATTATTGCATCGACGAGCAGAAGCGGAAAAAACGGGTGCTGCCTCTGATGCATGCAGAGTCCGCGGCCGACGGGAACGAAATCGACCATCGCAAATTCGGATTGGAGCTGGCGATCGAGCGGCTCGAACCGAAATACAAACATATTATTATGCTGAAATATTTTCATGACATGACGATCACGGAAATCGCACAAGTGCTCGAATGTCCGGACGGTACGGTCAAATCTTGGCTGAACAAGGCGCTCAAGGGACTGCGCGAATTTGTGGGCAAGGAGGGGGAAGGCGGCCATGTATAATGCGGAGGAACAAGCATTAGGCGAGATGAAAACGGCAATAGCTGAAGGGAGCGTGCCAGAGCAGGTCGAGGACCGGATTCGGAAGGGCATGGAGCGGGCGAAAAAAGAGCTGGAACGGCGCCGGCACCGCAAATGGAGGTCGATCTGGACAGGGATCGCAGCGGCTTGCGTTGTTTTGGTGCTTGCTGGATCGATCCGCGTTTCTCCGGCATTCGCCGCGTTCGTTCGCGACATTCCGGGGATGGACTACTTCGTCAAGCTGATCGCGGACGATAAGGGACTACAAGATGCGGTCGCAAACGAGTGGATGCAGCCGGTCGGGCTTTCCGACGCGCATGACGGCATGAAGCTGACGGTGGATGGCATTATTGCAGATGAGCGGCGCGCGGTTATTTTTTATACGATGAAGCATGATAATGAGAATTTTGCCGTGAGGTTGTCGGATATTGAGGTATTGCAAGTAAATCGCCAGCACTTGGGAGGTTTCCTTCATTACGGACAACCGGAAAACGAGGATGGGACTAACATTCGACGCGGGCGAATTGATGTAGGAATTCCACTGGGTGATGGAGTTTTGCCGGAAGAATTGATCTTTAGCGCAAGCTTGATGGCCGAGGATACACGCGGCTATGTGCCTTTCGAAGAACCAAAGCGGTACGTCGAGGATGATTTGGAAATTTCCGAGCCCCGGAAGGCAGATTCTCAAGCGAAGTGGGAAATACGCATCAAAATCGACAAGGCGAAATTCGCCGCCATGAAAAAAGTATATCCGATTGGGCAATCGATCGATGTGCAGGGCAACAAGCTGACATTCGTTGAAGCTTCGGTGTACCCGCTGCAGACGGTGCTTGAGGTGAAAACCGATCCCGCCAACCCGATGAAGTTTTTCGATTTCGCGGATTTACGGCTCGTAGATGAGCACGGTAGGGCGCTCAAATCTGGAAACGGCTCTGGCGGTGCGGATCCCAATCAGCGGTTTATCTATTTTGAAAGCAATTATTTTGATCCGCCGCAGCAACTGTATGCGGAAGGAGAACTGTTTCGTGCTTGGGATACGGAGAAAGCGCAAGTGGTGGTCGATACGGATCAAAAGAAGCTCGTTTCCGCTCCGGACGACAGACTGAAGCTAGAGAAGGTATCGCGTTCGGCGAACGTCATTCAGCTTCATTTTTCACTGACGGGTATTGATGAAGCGGACAACATGATTTATTCTTTTTTAAGTCAGGACTTTAAGGACGGCAGCGGCAAGACCTATTCGATGTCCAATCAGAGCGGGTTTTCGTCAATCATGGCCTCCGACGATCCGAGACAGAAGTCGAGTTATGTCATTGATAATAAAAAGTATGTACAGCCGTTAACGTTCCAGGTGGATCGATACCCGGGATATCTCCGCAAGAAGTTCCGGATACAAATCAAATAAGTCTGGATAAATCGGCGCACGGACGCCAGCATCGAATTACGATAGAGAGGATAATCATCGATGAAAATGATTGGGATTGATATCGGCACGACCCATAGCAAGGTCGGTTTATTCAGCGCGGACGGTACCGCTCTGGCGATCGCCAGCCGCAAGACGATTACGCACAGCAGCGAAGCGGGTTATTCTTATTATGACCCGGAGGAAATGTGGGGCATGATCGCTTCGGCGATCAAGGAGGTGCTGGAGCAAGCAGGAGCAGACTCGGGAGAGATCGCGTCCATCGGCATTGCCAGCATGGCGGAGAGCGGATTGCTCGTAGACCGAGAGACGGGAGCGCCTCGCTCCGTATTCATGCCATGGTTCGATACCGTATCCGCACCTCAAGCCGAATTGATCGGCAAAGCGGGAGACGCGTACGAAATGTTCCGCAAAACCGGACTGCGCAACAGCTTCAAGCTGGGCCTCGCGAAGCTGCTGTGGGTTCGGGACCAGAACCCTTCTGCGCTGGACGGAGCGGTATGGCTGTCGGCTTCGGGATACATTGCGTACCGTCTGACGGGCAAACCGGCATTTGATTATTCGCTTGCCGCAAGGACCTTCGCGTTCCGCATCGACGAGAAACGATGGGACGACGAGTGGATTCGCAATTTCGGCTTAGATCCGGACGTGTTCCCGGAGGCGCTGCCTGGCGGAGCGCCGGTTGGAGGGACGCTGCCGGATCTGGCAGCATCAACCGGCTTGCGCGGCGGCATCCCCGTCGGCATCGCCGGACACGACCATGTCGCCGCCGCTCTGGCGGTAGGGGCGATTACGCCGGGCATCGTCTACGACTCGATGGGCACGGCGGAGACGCTTGTCGGCACGCTGCCGGAACGGGCGCTCGGCGAGAAGGAGTTCGCCTCCGGCTTGTCGTTCGGCTGCCATATCGCGCCGGGACGCCATTTCTGGATGGGCGGCAACTCGTCATCCGGTGGTTCGGTGGAATGGCTTCGCGGGCTGCTTGCGGATGAATCGCTATCGTACGAAAAGCTGCTCGCGCTGCTTGACGGCGTGAAGCCGGGGCCTACCGGGATTTTGTATTTCCCGTATTTGACCGGCAGCGGCGCGCCAACGCCGGATTCGAAGGTGAAAGCCGCGTTCATCGGCTTGAGCAAGGAACACGGCAAAGGCGACATGATCAAAGCTGTACTCGAGGGCACCGCGTACCAGCTGGAATCGATCCGCCGGGTGGCGGAAGGCATCGCCGGACGAGCGATCGAAACGCTCGTCGTCGTTGGCGGCGGCACGCGCAACCGGCACTGGCTCCAGGCCAAGGCCGACGTCTTGGCCTGCGGGCTCGAGCTGCCGCCGATTCCGGAGGCGACGCTGCTGGGCGCAGCGCTCGCCGCGGCAGTCGGCAGCGGGGCTTTTGCTTCGGCGGAGGAAGCCGCCGCATCCGTGGCGAAGCCGGATGTTGTGCGCGTCGCGCCGCAGCCGGAGGCTCATACAGCCTATCGCAGGCTGTATGATGGGGGTTACCTGGCGCTGCAGCAGCCGCTGCGCCAGTTCGGCGCGCTGCCGCGCGAGTAGCCGCGCCGGGCCGTGGCGTGGGCCGCCGCGGTACGCGCAGTGTGCGTGCAGCCCGGCCGCCGCGAGGACTTGAGACAAGCCAGCCGGGAGCGGTCGGTTGTCTCTGTGCTTCTAACCGGGGAGTATAGCTGCAATTGTACATCTATTTTTTGCCTCATATTCGGAATGGCGGAAGTTCCTACAAATGTACAGTTATTTACGTCCTCTCGTTGTTTTCCGAGTTGAAATGGACGAAATAGATGTACGATCGCATTTATTTCCATGGAAATGGACGCAAGGTGGAGAAAATAAATGTACTTTTGCATCTATTGCTAAGGTGCTTAAGCATACTCCCCGAATTATTGGTTTGTCAGCTTACTACCGAATTGGTGAGAGAATTGTTATTCAAACCGATTGATTAAGCAGGGCGTTGGCATGAGAGGATCTCTTCTTCACAGCAGCGGTCTTACCGTAAAAAAGCCGAACAGAGAATAAATTGCGAAAGAACCACCGAAGGATGAAAAATCCAGTGCGGCGGTTCTTTTTTTTCTCCCGTCTTTTATGCCATCATTATAGATGGAGGCGATGAAGGATGTTCCAGAATTTCAAGCTCGCCGGTGACCGTCCGGTCGCGCTACAAGTGAAAGAATACATCAATCGTTTAATTATAAAAGGGGCGCTTCAGGCGGATCAGAAGCTGCCCTCCACACGAGAAATGAGCGATCTGCTAAAGGTAAGCCGTAATACAGTCATTGCAGCCTATGAAGGCTTGGAGGATGACGGATTTACGTATGCGATTCCCGGCAAGGGCAGCTATGTGGCCGCCACGGTAGGCCAGTCGGCTGCGGATAACGGAGGAGCCGGCGGCCCCGATTCCTGGCAGATCGACTGGAATGCAAGAATGAACGAGTATGCCGTATCCGCTGTAGAGCTGGATATGATGAAACAGGGCATTCGCGCCGAAAAAGGAACCATCTCGTTCACAAGCATCGCTCCGGATGAGCGGCTGTTTGATCTGGGCGATGTAAAGCGAGCCTTTATGGACCGGATGGCCATCGAAGGGCAGGTGCTGCTCAACTACGGCTATGCCAAGGGCTACAAGCCGCTGATCGATTACCTGATGCATTATATGGAGAACAAGGGGGTCGATATAAGCGGAAAGGATATGCTCATTACAGGCGGGTTTACAGAAGGCTTCGACATTGTGCTGTCGGCATTACGCCCTTCTGCGCGCCGCGGAGCGGCAATTTGTGAAAATCCGACCCATCATACGGCGATCAAAAATTTGAAACTGCACGGATTTGAGATTACCGGCATTCCGATGGAGCGTGACGGTATTCATGTGGAGCGGCTGGAGGCGGCACTGCAGACCAATCGCTTTGATCTGGCATACTTGACTCCTTCCTATCACAATCCGACAGGCATCGTCATGTCGCCGGCAAAGCGCGGAGCCGTTATGAAATTAATGATGCGCTATCAGATCCCGGTGATCGAGGATGGATTCAATGAGGAGCTGCGCTACTCGGGGGCGCATGTTGCGCCCTTAATAGCGACCGTAGGGCAAGGGAACGGAGTCATATATATCGGCAGTTTCTCCAAGGTGCTGTTCCCTGGCTTGCGGGTAGGCTGGGTGCTTGGAGACCGGGCGCTGATCAATACACTGGAAAGCATTAAGCGTGCACGCACCATTCATACATCAACAATCGATCAATCGATGTTATACCAATATTTGCTTAACGGAAATTTCGATAAGTATGTAAAAAAAGCACGTACGGAGTATAAGCGAAAATATGAGCTAACCAAGGCATGCTGTGAAGCATATCTTCCTGAGGCGCAGCTGTCCGGCGACGGGGGCTTGCATATGTTCCTCACCTTCCCGACAGGTGTAAATACACACCAACTGCTAGAAGCTTGCACAGAACAGGGTGTTATTTTCACACCGGGAGACAAGTTTTTTATTCAAGAAGGCGAAGGGACGAATACGTTGCGGCTTGGTTTTTCACGAGTAACGGATGAAAATATCGAACGAGGCATTCAAATCATTGGCAAACAGGCGCGTAGCATTATAAGGCCTAACGTTTAAGAAAAATGAGGTGTCATAATGAAAATTGGCGTTATAATGGGCGGTATTTCCTCCGAGCGTGAGGTTTCTCTGCAGACAGGTCAAGAGATGATCAAACATTTGGATCGCAGCCGCTATGATGTGGTTCCTATTGTGATCGAGCAGCGAGCGGATTTCATCACGCAGGTCCAGCAGGCGGGCATCGATCTCGCACTATTGGCGCTGCATGGCCGGTACGGCGAGGACGGCACGGTACAGGGAACGCTGGAGACGTTGGGCATTCCGTACACGGGAAGTGGCGTTCTGGCAAGCAGCTTATGTATGAATAAGCAGCTGTCCAAGATGCTGCTGAAGGCAGCGGGTGTGCATACGCCTGTAGGCCTTTGCTGGCAGGGGATGGACGATTATGATCCGCAAGTGGTGGAGCGGCTGGGCTACCCGGTTATTGTGAAGCCGAATACAGGGGGATCCAGCATCGGCATCCAGCTTGTACCAAATGAGAAGGAGCTGCTGTCGGCTGTTCAGGATGCTTGCAGCTTGGACCAAGCGATTTTGATTGAGCCTTATATTGAAGGGACGGAGCTCACTTGCTCGATCGTGGACAGCGAGGTATTGCCGATTATCGGCATTCGCTCCGCTCATTCGGAGTGGTTCGACTACAAAGCGAAATATGAGGTTGGCGGCGCTGAGGAGAAGGTGATTCAGCTTCCTCCCGTTATTGAGCGGCGTGTGCGCGAGGCGGCACTAGCCAGCTACCGGCTGTTGCAATGCAAGGTCTATGCAAGGGTCGATATGATTTTGTGTCGGGATATGCCTTACGTGCTGGAAGTGAACACATTGCCGGGAATGACCGCGAGCAGCCTGCTTCCGAAAAGTGCGGCAGCTGCGGGTATAACCTTTACACAGCTCCTGGACCGTATTATTGCCAGCTCGCTCCATGAGCGAAAACAGGAATGGGGGATGGTGCCATATGTTTCGTGAAGAAGGTTCAGGGCGGTTTATCTCCTCGCGTGTACGGGATATTCGGCCATCGGGAATTCGCGCTTTTTTTGATCTAAATGCAGCAGGCGGGGATACGATCGCCCTTGGGGTCGGGGAGCCTGATTTCGTTACACCGGAAAATGTGCGTGAGGCTTGCATTCAAGCATTACGTGAAGGGCAGACGAAATATACTTCAAATGCCGGCTTGATGGAGCTGCGAGAGGAGCTCTCTGCATATTTATCCGGCAGCTTCGCGCTTTCCTATGACCCCGGGCAGGAAATTATCGTGACGGTGGGGAGCAGTGAAGCCGTTGACCTGGCTCTGCGGGCAGTGATCGATCCGGGTGACGAGGTGCTGATTCCGGCGCCAAGCTATATTGCCTATGAACCGATTACCCATCTGCATGGCGGTAAAATTGTGGAGGTGGCAACTACGGCAAGGGAGCAGTTTAAGCTGACCCCGCAAGCGCTGCAAGCTGTAATTACGCCTCGTTCAAAGGTTTTAATGATCAATTATCCGTGTAATCCGACCGGAACAATTATGACGGAGCAGGATTGGCTGCCGATTGCAGAGCTCATTATCAAACATAATCTGGTCGTCATTTCGGATGAAGTTTATGCCGAGTTGACTTACGGGAGAAAGCATGTCAGTATCGCCTCCATGCCGGGCATGAAGGAGCGTACGATTGTCATCAGCGGTTTTTCCAAAGCTTTTGCGATGACAGGCTGGCGTGTAGGTTATGCGTGCGGTCCGCGCGCGCTGATTGCCGGCATGCTGAAAATCCACCAGTACACGGCCATGTGTGCTCCTACCATTGCACAGATTGCCGCGCTCGAATCATTGCGCCACGGCTTGGCTGCCAAGGATGAGATGATGGCGAGCTACAACGAACGCCGTAAAATGTTTGTGAGCGGCTTGAATGCAATCGGCCTGGCCTGTCACGAGCCTGAGGGGGCTTTCTATGCCTTCCCTTCAATTGCTTCCACCGGCATGTCATCCGATCAGTTTGCTCTTCGGCTGCTGAAGGAAGCGAAGGTGGCGGTCGTACCGGGACATGTATTCGGATCAGGCGGAGAGGGCTTTATTCGTTGCTCCTATGCAACCTCGCTCGTCGATTTGGAGAAGGCGCTGGAACGGATGGGAAGGTTTATGCAGGTGACGCAGCCGGTTTGAAGAAAACTTTTGCAGAACGAAAAAGACAGGTATCCCCTAATGTAGCTGGTGACTCATGCCAGTCTCCCGCCACGGATTGCGTTCTTAAAATCGGTAGGCTTGTTCACGGTCTGTTCATAACTTCATGCTAGAATGGTTCCATTCTTATGTTTCGTAATTATAGGCGGAGAAGGGTGGAACAATTCGGTGAAGAAGATGAAGAAGTGGATCATTCTCATCGTTGCGGTCGTGTTGATCGGCACGGCTGGTTTTTTTGGCTACAAGCAGTTTTTCGCAAATAACAAAAGCGGTCAAAACGCGGTCATTTCCACCGCACAGGCTCGCAAAGGCTCGATATCCGTCGAGGTATCCGGCTCCGGCGCGGTCGAAACGGTCGACCGGGAAACGGTCAAGACGAAGGAAAGCGGCAAAATCGCCGAGGTGAAGGTGAAGGAAGGCGACCATGTCAAGAAAGGCCAGGTGCTGATCACGTTCGAGGCGAAGGACAACAGCAGCCAAATCCGCCAGGAGGAGCTCAAGCTCGAACAGAAGCAGTTCGATCTGGACGACGCTCGAAATAAATGGAAGGAGCAGGCGAAGGAGGGCAGCGAGACGAGTGATGTCAACATCCGCAAGCTGGAGCTGGACATTCAGTCGTCGAAGGACAACATCGCCACATTGCGCGATGAAGCCAAAGCGCCGAACGCAATCGTATCGCCGATCGACGGCGACATCATTACATTGAACGTTGCTGCCGGGGATGAGGTGAACGGCGGATTTTCGGCGATGGACATCGTGAATTACGACAAGCTGCAAACGGTGATTCAAGTGGATGAAATGGATATCGCCCAGATCAAGGTGGGGCAAAAATCGGAGATTACGCTGGACGCATTGCCGGACCAGAAGCGAAGCGGTTCGGTAACGAATATTGCCAAGGAAGGAAAAGCGACGAACGGCGTGTCCGTGTTCGACGTGACGATCGGACTGGATAGCTCCAAGGACGTTAAGGTAGGCATGTCCACCGAAGCGACGGTCAAAATCCAGCAGAAGGACGATATTCTGATCGTACCGATCGAAGCGGTGCATCAGGTGGGCAATCAGCATATCGTTTTTGTTCCGGTGAATGGTACAGCGGGAACGGAAGCGGCAGGCGGTCCAAACGCCCAGAACAGCCAGAACTTCCAAAATGGCCAGAACGGCCAGAATGGCGAGGGAGCATGGAACGGCACACGCCGCTCGAACGGCGGTGCTGCCGGAGGAGAAGGCGGACCTCCCGGGGGTGCGCCAGGTGCCGGCGGTTTTGCCCCGAACGGCGGTGGGTCCGGCCAAGGCGGAATGAACCGCATGAACTGGCGGAACGGTGGAGGCGCTCCCGGGGCGAATACCGACGGAACGCCGATGCAGCAAAAAGCGGTTGTCGTTGAGGTGGGCTTGCACAATGAAACGTACATGGAAATTAAATCGGGCTTGACTGAAGGCGAGCAAGTGATTTTGCCGGCCGTTGTCTCGAGCAGCTCGAATCAAATGATGCAAGGCGGCTTCGGAATCGGAGGTTTCGGAGGTATGGGCGGCATGGGCGGCTTAAATGGAGGCAACAGACAACGTGTCAATACCACCGGAGGCGGCTTTCAAAGCGGCGGCCCAGGTGGTGGTTCGGGAGGAGGCTCGCGATGACGACCTCCAAACCACTAATTGAAATTGAAGGGATGGGCAAATGGTATTCGATGGGGGGAGAAAACGTCAATGTGCTGCAAGATATCTCTCTTTCGATTTATGCCGGGGAGTTCGTCGCGATCATCGGTCCTTCCGGCTCCGGCAAATCCACGCTCATGAATATGCTTGGGTGTCTCGATGTCCCGAACGAAGGCAAATATTTGCTTGACGGCGTAGAAGTGAACCGGTTGTCGGATAACGGGCGGGCACAAATCCGCAACAACAAGATCGGGTTTATTTTCCAAAACTTCAACCTGCTGAATAAACTAAGTGCATTGGAAAATGTCGAGCTTCCCCTGATCTATCGGGGGATGGGGCACAAGGAGCGGCGGTTGCTGTCCCAGCAGGCGCTGGCCAACGTCGGTTTGGCCGACCGGGTTCACCACAGGCCGACGGAGCTGTCCGGCGGACAACAGCAGCGTGTCGCGATTGCGCGGGCACTCGCCGGCAATCCGCCGATTTTGCTTGCGGATGAACCAACCGGCGCGCTCGATACCGTCACCGGGACGGAAATTTTACGGCTCATTCGCGAATTGAACAACCAGGGACATACGATTATTTTGATCACGCATGATTTGGAGATCGCCGCTCAAGCTTCCCGCATGATTCGGATCCAGGACGGCCGCATCATCGAGGACCGGGAGGTGAGCGCATGAATTTGTTCCAAGGCGTCAAGATGGCGTGGAAAAGCATCAGCATGAACAAAATGCGTTCTTTTCTGACGATGCTCGGCATCATTATCGGTGTGTTCGCCGTTATCGCGCTTGTTGCACTTGGCTCTGGCGCGACGAACCGAATCAGCGAAGAAATGCAGAAGCTCGGCACGAACCTGCTGTCGATCAGCATCTCCGGCCGAGGAGCCCAAGCTTCGCTGTCGCTGGATGAAGTGCGCGCGTTCGGCGAAATCGCCCACGTCCAGTCGGTCTCGCCGACCATCTCCGGCCGGGTAAAAGCGAAAAACGGCGCCACCAACTCCGATGTATCGATCGAAGGCATTACGCCCGAATACGAAACGGTTCGGGATTACCATGTGCAGGAGGGACGGTTCCTACTGCCGATCGACGTCGATTACCGGCAGAAGGTCGCGCTGATCGGCACGGAGACGGCCAAAACGTTGTACGGCACGGCGGACCCCGTCGGCCAAAACGTGACCCTAAACGGCATCCGCTTTAAAGTCGTTGGGCTGCTCGCTTCCAAGGGCAGCAGCTTCGGCGGCAATAACGACGACAAAATTTTGATCCCGATCACGACGGCGGAACGGCTACTTGCAACGAAGGGCATCAAATCGGTGTATGTCCGCGCCGAATCGCAGGAAACGATCGATCTCGCCATCGTAGGGCTGGAGAAAGCACTCCAGAAAAAATTTCGCGGAGCAGATGACGAAGGGTATAATATATTCAACCAGCAGGACGCGCTCGAATCGGCGAATACGATCACGAACACGCTTTCGATGGCGCTTGGTGGCATCGCCGGCATATCGCTGCTTGTCGGGGGCATCGGGATTATGAACATTATGCTTGTTTCCGTGACGGAACGGACGCGGGAAATTGGCGTACGCAAGGCGCTTGGCGCCAAGAAACGGGATATTTTGCTGCAATTTTTGGTCGAATCGGTTGTTCTGGGCGGTTTCGGCGGCATACTTGGCATTGCTTCCGGAGTCGGGGGAGCGACTTTGCTGGGCAAGCTGCTCAGCATTCAAGCGTCGTTCTCGCTGAACGTCATCGTGATTTCATTTGTTTTTTCATTAGGCATCGGGGTGTTCTTCGGCATCTATCCGGCGAACAAAGCGGCGAAGCTGCATCCGATCGATGCGCTTCGAACCTAACGAATGCGGACTTGAGAAAAGAGGTGCCCCCATGCGGCGAATTAAATTGCTTCTTATAGAGGATGACCCGTATATTTGCCAGCTGATTACGCTATATGCGGAAAATGACGGTTACGAGGTCGTTGCCGCAAATAACGGCATGGAGGGGCTGCAATGTTTTTATGACATGAACCCGGATCTGGTCGTTTTGGATTTGATGCTGCCGGAAATGGACGGATGGGAAATATGCCGCCGCATTCGCGCCGAGAAACAAACGCCGATCATCATGCTGACCGGCAAAGCGGAGAGCTATGACAAGATCAAAGGGCTGGAACTGGGTGCCGACGATTATATCGTGAAGCCGTTCGAGCCGAAAGAGCTGCTGGCCCGGGTGAAGGCCGTGCTTCGCCGCACGAATCCGATGCTTGTGGAACAGGAAGCGATTATGCTCCCGGGTCTTGTCATCGATCCGAAGCAGTACAAGATCAAATGCCTCGGGATGGAAACCGTGCTGCCTCGCAAGGAAATGGAGCTGCTCGTGTTTCTCGTCGTGAACGCGGGCAAAGTATTTACTCGCCAGCAGCTGATCGACGAAGTATGGGGTTTCCATTATGACGGCGATCCGCGGACGGTGGATGTCCACATCAAGCGGATTCGCGAGAAGCTGGGCGAGCCGAATAAGGATTGGGCGCTGAAGACGATCTGGGGGATCGGCTACAAGTTCGAGGTGAGCGATTGATGCTGAAACGGCGCAGCCTGTTCGTCAAGCTGTTTTTCTTTTATGTCCTCATCTTGCTCATTACGTTCGTTGGGACGAATACCGTATCCTTTCTGCTGCTTAAAAACGATATGTTTCGCGATCGCGGCAATTTTGCCGAAGCGCGCATTCATACGATCGTCCGCTTGCTGAATACGTCCGCGGCTCAGAAGCAGAGCAAGGAGACGCTGCTTTCTTTTCTCAACATCGCTTACGCGGATCAAGGCCAAACTTTCTATACGTTCGACCGGTCAGGGAACATGCTCTATCGCTTCGGGCGTATTCCACCGGAAGACGATCCGCAGCTGCGCGATCCGGCATATCTTCGGGGGATCATTCAGGAAGGCATTCCGGTGGATGGCGTGACGGATGACGAGAAGCGAGGGTTCGAAGTATTCATGTATTTGCTTCCGAACAAGGGCGAAGCGGACATGGATGAAGCGCTTGTCGCGATGGTTTCTTACGATTTCCCGGCTAAGGCGGCGGGGATGCGGAGCCGTTTTCTGATCCCGGGCATGTTCTCCATCGTGGTGGCCGGCATTTGCGTCTTCTTCTTGTCGCGCAAGCTGACCGCGCCGCTGCGGGAGATGAACCGGAAAGCGCTGCTGCTGGCCGAAGGAAATTTCGATCAGCGGATTAAAGTACGGACGAAGGACGAGATCGGACAACTCGGCGAATCGTTTAATATTATGGCTAAGGAGCTCGGCGTGTACGATCGGCTGCAGAAAGAGTTCGTGGCGAACGTATCGCATGATTTGCGCTCGCCGCTGACGTCGATCCACGGGTATTTGGGTGCGATTCAGGATGGCGTCATTCCGATCGAGCGGCAGCATCAATATATTAAGCTCATGCGCACACAAACGGGGCGGATGATCAAGCTGGTGGGTGACCTGCTCGATATGGCCAAGATCGAATCCGGGCAGATGGAAATTCACCCGATCAGGTACGATTTGACCGAGCAGGTGAGGCAGACGATTGCGGCTATGGAGCCTTACATGGCGGAGAAAAGCATCGTCGCCGTCATTGAGGCGGATGAGGACCATGATGTTTACGCGTACGCTGATCCTGACCGGATTGCTCAAGTCCTCTTCAACTTATTGCAAAATGCGGTACAGTTCTCCCCCAAAGGCGGTACCATCGACGTATCCGTATATGCGGACAAGGGCAAGGCCGTCGTTTCCATCAGCGATTACGGTATCGGCATCGCCGAGCAGGATTTGCCGCGCATCTGGGAGCGGTACTACAAACAAGACANTCTCCCCCAAAGGCGGTACCATCGACGTATCCGTATATGCGGACAAGGGCAAGGCCGTCGTTTCCATCAGCGATTACGGTATCGGCATCGCCGAGCAGGATTTGCCGCGCATCTGGGAGCGGTACTACAAACAAGACAAGGCGAGGTCGGGCATGTCGGGAACGGGCATCGGCCTGTCGATCATCCGGCATATTATCGATCTTCATCGTACCGGCATCAAGGTGGAAAGCGCCCCGGGGCGCGGAACGACGTTCACGTTTACTTTGCCGTTGGAGCCGTCTCCAGGGCAAGGACAGGGGCGAATATAGTCTTTTTTCATATGGGGCGATGACGTGGAACTTTCTGCGTTATCGCTCTTTTGATCTATTGATTTTTTTCAAAAAATTACTATCTTAGCTCGTTGACGCTATGCTAGAATGATTTATATGTCTACTTTTGACGAAGAAGCTCGACGCTTGCAACGCAGTTGCTGGCCCGTCCATACATATTGCTAGAATGCACGATAACTTATCAATGAAGGAGAGAAAACCATGTCCAGATGGAAGAAAAAACTGAGCAAGAAGAACGTGGCCCGCGTACTTGCCGCGTCGATGATGCTCGCGCCGCTCGTGTATACGCTGCCGCCGGTCGTCGCGCCGGTAGGGAAGGTGTATGGGGAGGGGCAGGTGAATACAGCTCCAAAGCTGAAGAAAGAAATACCGAAGGTATGGCTCCATACTGAAGGCAATAAGTCTATAGATCTGCAGAACTATTTTGTAGATGATGATGGGGATACATTGCAATTTGATTACGAGATTTTAGATACTTCCAATCTTGTTAGCCCATCTATTTTCTCGGACAACATATTGTCAATCAACAGTCTGGGAGCAAACGGGACAACAACAATTAAAGTCACCGCAACCGACGGTTTTGAGGGACATAAAGCTGAGGCTATTATTGATGTAGAAGTTGCAGCGAATGTTCCGCCGATTATCGGTCAACTCCCCGATGTGACGATGCACAAATTCTGGACCGTCAGTCTCCCGATCTCCGACCCGGATGTTGGTGATACATTAACGGTCTCTGCTCAATTAGCGGATGAATCTTCAATTGCGACGGTTACAACGAGCTCAAACTATCTTTTGATAGAGGCGCAACAAACCGGAACTGCGACCGTTAAAGTGACAGTCACCGACAGTCAACTTCATGTCACCGAATCTTCGTTCAAGATCACGATCGAAGACCAAGCGCCTGAAGTTCATTTTAGTCCGCCGCCTCAAACGTTGCTTGTCGGTGATCGATTGTGGGTGCCTCTGCGTCACGAGGACGATGAGTATGAGGACTTCGGACTTTTCTATGATGCGGATCCTTTTGATGACTTAAGCTACACCATAGCCCCTTTGGAAAGTCCATATATTTCGACAACACTTGAAGGTAATGAACTGGAAATTAAAGCCATGCATCCGGGCACTGTCACGATGAGCGCTTATGCAACGGATGAGTTTGGCGCACAATCCGAGACCATTGAAGTTCCTATTCATGTTGTCGACAAGCCGACTATTCAAATTAAAAATTACGCAGTCGAACAGGGAATGCCAATTGAAGTAAAAAGCAATGTTCCTATTTGGCTTTATTTAGTCGATAGCCATGAAACCGACGTGAATCCGGATAATATTGATCTGATCGCCGAAGACTCCCTGTTTTACAACCCGATTACTCGTGGCGATTCGTACGTTTCTTTTGGGACCGGCGAGCTCAACCTGGATCAATCGAGAAAATATAAGGTTTATGCGGGGGTGATGAGATCGGATGAATCATTCGTTCTCTACGAACCTTCGGATGATATTGAAATTACGGAGCAATTAACTTATATGTGGGATACGATTATCGGGAACAGCTCCCGGGCGATACAGCTGAGGGACATCGTCAGATATGCCGTCTCTACTGACGCGAATCGAGACATCAACGGCGACGGCAGATACGATGTCGAAGACGCCAAGATTCTGGTTAAACTTCTGGGGTACCGCAGACCGCCGCAGTAACCTACAAACGAAAGGCCAACAGAGAAGTTGGCCTTTTTCGATTTTAGCGCGCCTAGCCAAGCTAGACGCAACTAGCCGGTGCAAGTCCGGCCGAGGTAGGAGCCAAGTCGCCTCGTAGCTGACAGGCAACTGGTGAAGAGATTCTAAGG
>NZ_JBVYOJ010000043.1:0-16274 GCF_056120465.1 Paenibacillus sp. sgz302148 | reverse complement strand
TGTCGAACAACAAGATTTGTACGAAATCCATTTTACCGAACTTTTCCTAAACATACATCAAGGAGGGACCAAATGACACAAAGTGAAGCCAAAAGGGTAAACGTGTGATGGATCCGATGGAACATATGGACAAGTTAAAGAAGCAAATGGAGCAAATTCGAGTTGAACTACATTCCGCTTATGCGCATAAACGGTCGTTTGCCGACAAAGAGGTATATGCGCTGAGCGAGAGATTGGACGTGGTGATTGCCGAATACCAACGCGAAATGGGCCGGGAGAAGGAGGAAGCTCCCCCGGACGAACGGCAAAAAAAGGCACACCGCCCTAAAAAGGAGAAGCATGGTTGAAAAAAGAGAGCTATTAAACAAACAATTGGTTCGGTTCAGCGAGCGATTTCATCTGACAAAAAGGGAAACTGAATTGTGGGAAGCGATCTTTTTATTCGGATATAGCAATAAAGAACTGGCCGAAGCCTACTACATTACGGAAAAAACAGTGAAATGCCACATAGCGAATATGCTGCAAAAAACAAACAGCGCCACGACGCGCAAGCTGATGTCCAAGTTTATACGGGAATTCCTGATCTGACTTTTCGCTCTCGCGCATAGTACAATAAAGGAATAGTACGTGAAGCGAGAAGAAAAGAGGCGATGTCGGTGGAACAGGTGTATATGCTGGAGGGCGCGAGAACGGCATTTGGCACGTTCGGCGGCATGTTCAGCCGGACGGAGGCTGCCGCACTTGGTACGGCGAGCGCCATAGAGGCGCTGCGGCGCGCGAAGGTGGAGGCGGCCGAGATCGATCAAGCGGTGTATGGCAACGTGATGCCGCCGGACGGCAACGCAGCTTATTTGCCGCGCCATATTGCACTGCGGGCGGGTGTCCCCGAAAAAACGCCGGCGATGCTAGTGAACCGGCTGTGCGGGTCCGGGATGCAGGCCGTGCTGTCCGCTGCGCAGAGCATCATGCTGGGCGAATCGGGACTTGCGCTGGCTGGCGGCATCGAGCTGATGTCGCAAGTGCCGCACGCCGATTTCACTAGCCGATTCGGCGGAGTGAAGCTCGGTCATATGCAACTGGAGGATATGCTGCTCAGTACGCTGACCGACCGTTATATCGGCAGCGCCATGGGCGAGACGGCGGAGGCGTTGGCGGCGCAATACGGGATATCCCGGATCGAGCAGGATGAATATGCCGTGTTGAGCCATCGCCGCGCCACATCGGCTGCCGCCGTATTGGCGGAGGAGATTGTGGCTGTGCCGGCAGATGGGCGCGGTGCGCTTTGCGCCGTCGACGAGCATGTTCGCATCGATACGTCGGCGGAGCGGCTGGCGAAGCTCAAGCCGGCGTTCCGCAAGGACGGTACGGTGACGGCAGGCAACGCCAGCGGCATCAATGACGGCGCCGTGTCGCTTGTGCTTGCCGGGGGCGGAAGCCTAGCCGGCCGTCGTCCATTGGCGCGAATCGTCGCATGGGGCGTCGTTGGCGTTGCTCCCGGCGCGATGGGTCTCGGCCCTATACCTGCGGCCAGGCTGGCCTTAGATCGTGCCGGTCTTACGACAGGCGACATCGACCTCTTCGAAATCAATGAAGCGTTCGCCGTACAATATTTGGCCGTAGAACGGGAGCTTGGACTCGACCGCGAACGGACCAACGTGAACGGCGGCGCAATCGCGATCGGCCACCCGGTAGGCGCGAGCGGCGCACGGCTGCTGCTGACGCTCGCTTACGAGCTGCGCCGGAGGCATTTGCAATACGGTTTGGCTGCCCTATGCATTGGCGGCGGGCAAGGCATAGCGGTTGTCATAGAAAATGCGGCAAACCACGGTACGTGATCATGTGTCCATGTTCCCTGACGGTTATCATTATAGGTACGGATTCCAAGGATGAGCAAAACCCTGCTGGAGCAGGTTGTTCGATTGAAAGAACAATCTATCTGGCAGGGCCTTTTTTTAGGCGGGACACTTTTTGGACGGCTTTCATTTGTCGATATCCCCTTCGTTCAGGGAATGTAAGATCGAAGTTCGGAGACATAGTACAGAGAGATCATCAAAGCCCGGGTTAAACAAAAAGGCATCTATCTGCTAGCTGCTGCTAGGGATACTGAACCGATGGGATTTCGGCAAGGGGGGGTCATCGAGAGAGTTTTGGTCATAGTACAACAGGCGGTTGCGAAAGATTCGATCCTGAGCGAAGGGGATTTCGGTAAAAGGACTTGATTGGAAAGAGTTGCTTCATGAAGTTGGAAAATTTAGGGTGCAAAAAAGGATTGTCCTTGAAGCCATAGCTTTCAGGACAATCCTTTGATTTGGAGTATGCTGTTATTTCCGCGACGGCCCGTAGATGTCAGGCACCTGAAGACCGGCTTGGCGCATAAGCACTGTCATTTGACCGCGGTGATGAATTTCGTGACGGATCGTTGTCTCCAGCGTCACGCCGTTGAGCCATTCCATGCCGTACACATTTCTTTTTTCCATCAGGGTGGCATCGTTCCATTGCTGCTGAATGGCAGTCATCAGCGCTTCGCTTGTTTTACGGTAGCCGTCGGCGATTTGCTGCGCCGTTACGGATTCTTCCTTGCCCGTGCCGACCGGTTCAAATTGCAGTCCGGTATTTGAAACAATCCCGTAAATGGATGTGACAATATGCCATGCCAGCTGTCCTAAAGTACGGTCCAGCGGTGAAACCTGCTGCGAGAGAGAGGCGTCGGTCAGTGCGTCCAATACATTTTGCGTTGTTCGGGATTCATGTTTCCAATCGTTAAGAAATTGTTCGATCGTTTGATACATAATACATATTCCTCCTTATGTAGGTTAGAAAAAATCGCTAAATATAGTTCAAGTTGTTCGGATTCGGGAAAGGCAGCGGGAAAACCCGGCTGAGCGCCTGCTTCAATTCGCCATCGTCGGCAGGTGTCGTTCCGTTCAGGATCAAGTGCGTCATGCCGCGTAAATCCAGGTACAGCGATTCGTCGCCGCTCGAAACCCGATATCCGTTTTCGATCTTCTCGCAGTTTAGCCGCTTCGCCGCCTCTGCGCCGAGTCGTTCGGCAAAATACGGCCGCAGCTGGTTCCACAGCGCCGGCACGTTGATCAAGCGCACAGTGCCTAGTATCGGCTGCGTTTGGAAAACATATCCTTGGGAAGCCAAACGATCTGTCAGCGATCTCCGGTAGTTCGGCAAAGCAATGGACAAGCTTGGCAATCCGTGGCGCTTCGCCGCTTCGCCCATCAGCGTGATGATGTGCTCATCCGGACCGGCAATCTCAATGACAGTGCCGTAGTTGACTCCCTCACTCGCCCATGTTCCATAAACGATGTAGGACGCCGCTTGGCCGCCGATTTTACCGACAAGCAAATGCTGGTTGGCCGGATAACAGCTTAGATGGGCGGCTGCATCGATTAAAGCCGCGAACTCGGCTTCCGTTCTTTCGAAATAAACGGATTCCTGCCGCTGTACCGCATGGATCCCAGGCAGATCGCCAGGTTCGTATTTGCTTACTTCAAGGGAAGCTTCTCCACCTTCGGGCGGCCTGTCGCTAGGGATGCTGAATGCGTGCACGCGGCTCACGTGAATCGCGTCGTTCCGCGTATACAACGTTCGGTCGCCGGAAATGAAAAGCAGACCCACTTGCTCCTCGTCCAACTGCTGGAACGCGTTCGTCACCAGCTGTCCGGCGAAATTTTTGCCCCGATAATCCGGATCGGTGCAGACGGAGCCCATACTGGCAGCTTGAATCCGGCTTGATCCGATGCGAATCGAAGAGGTGTACAGCCCGACAAGCGATACCGGTTTACCGTCTTCCTCCGCAACGTGCAGATGTTCCGCATTATCCGGGGCAAACATGAGCGGAAACCCTGCTCCCATCGAGTTGGTGTTGTGAGGCCCGCGGAAAATGCTGTCCGACAGGGCGACAAGCTGAGGAATTTCATCCGGCTTGGCCTTTCGTAGCAAGCTCATTTTTTCTCCTCCTGAATATGTTCCCATGTAGTATATATTCATCCAAAGTATAACATTCCGGCGGACAACACACAAAATGAAACCTTATTTAAAACAAATGTCGGTTACCGCCTGCGCCCCCTGCCGATATACTTGGCTTAAGTTCATATAAGAAAGTACAGTTTTCGCTCTATAGCGTTTCATGAAAGGGGTTGCAACAATGTCCAAACAAACGAATTTGCTTGATTTAAGCGGTAAAATCGCGGTCGTCACCGGAGCGGCTTCAGGGATCGGGAAGGCAACGGCGGAGCTTCTTGCCGAGCAGGGGGCCGAGGTCATGCTGCTGGATATTAATGAAGAGCTTGGCCGGTCGACGGAAGCCGAACTCAATGCCCGCGGGCTGAAGACGGTGTTCTGGAAATGCAATGTCATTTCCGAAGCGGATTGCTTGCAGACGGCGGCAGGCATCGAGGAACGATTCGGCCGCATCGATATTTTATTCAATAATGCAGGCGTCATCCGCCGCAAAACGGTTGTCGAGCTGGATGAGTCGGAATGGGACCTGGTGCTCGACGTTTCGCTGAAAGGTGTATTTTTGTTATCCAAGCACGTCATTCCGGTCATGGCTCGTAACGGGGGAGGCAGCATCATCAATACGGGCTCCGGTTGGGGCATTAAAGGCGGAGACAAGGCGGCTGCCTACTGCGCGGCGAAGGCGGGCGTCGTAAACTTGACGCGGGCGATGGCGATCGACCATGGACCGGACAACATTCGCGTCAACTGCGTTTGCCCGGGCGATACGGATACGCCGTTGTTACGTGAGGAAGCGCGCCAACTGCAGAAGGACGAAACCGCCTTCCTCAAGTCTTCGGCATCGGGACGCCCGCTCGAGCGACTTGGAACCCCGCGCGATATTGCGAATACGGTGTTGTTCCTGGCGAGCGGTATGTCCGCGTGGGTGACGGGTTCGGCCATCGTCGTGGACGGCGGCGGGTTGGCGTAGAAAGCGGTTTTGCAAGAAACGACAGGAGGGGATCAAGGTGGGATACGAAAATCGGAAAAGACGCTCGCACCCGTATATTCCGAATACGGTGCCGGAAGTGCAGCAAGCGATGCTCGCGGACATCGGCGTAGATCGCATAGAGGATTTGTTCGACGCGATTCCGGAAAGCTTGCGTTTCAGAGGAACGATGAATTTGCCCGAGGCGCTTGGCGAATACGAGCTGCAGCGGCATATCGAAGGAACACTGGCCAAAAACAAAACGGCGAAGCAAAATTTGAACTTCCTCGGTGCGGGTTGCTGGCAGCATTACGTGCCCGCCGTATGCGACGAAATCAACCAGCGCTCCGAATTCGTGACGGCGTATGCCGGCGAGCCTTACGAGGATCACGGGCGGTTTCAGGCGCTGTTCGAATACCAGAGCCTGATGGCGGAGTTGGTCGACATGGATGTCGTCAACGTGCCGACGTTCGATTGGGCGCAAGCCGCTTCCACTTCTCTGCGGATGGCGGCGCGCATTACCGGACGGACGGAGGTTCTGCTGCCGGGCAACATGGACGAAGACAAGTTTCTTATCATCCGCAATTATTTGTCGCCGGATTTGATCTGCGTCCGCGTTGCATATTCAGAAGCGACAGGTTTGCTTGACTTGGATGACTTGCGGCAGAAGATCGGCCAGAGGACGGCGGCGGTTTATTTTGAAAATCCGACGTTTCTCGGCTTCATCGAATCGCAAGGAGCCGATATATCGGCAATCGCGCATGGTGCAGGCGCGCTCAGTGTCGTTGGCGTAGATCCGATCTCGCTGGGTGTCTTGAAGCCGCCGAGCCAATATGGGGCGGACATCGTCTGTGGGGATTTGCAGCCGCTCGGCATTCGCATGAACTATGGCGGGGGCCAGTCCGGTTTTATCGCGACGCGAGACGAGCCGAAATTCGTCATGGAATACCCGTCGCGGTTGTTCGGCATCGTGCCGACCGAGGCCGAGGGCGAGTATGGTTTCGGCGACGTGGCGTATGAACGGACCTCGTTCGCTTTGAGGGAAAAGGGCAAAGAGTCGGTCGGCACGCAAACGGCGTTATGGGGCATAACGGCAGGCGTTTATTTGGCTCTGCTCGGTCCTTACGGGATGCAGGAGGTCGGACAGACGATCATGCAAAAATCGCACTACGCAGCCCAGCGGCTCGCGGAAATCCCGGGCGTGACGGTACGTTTCGGCTCTGCGTTCTTCAAGGAATTCGTCGTCGATTTTAACGGTACCGGCAAGACGGTGAAGGACATCCATGATTCGCTGCTGGAGCAGGGCATTTTTGGCGGCAAAGATTTGTCGGCGTCGCATCCGGCGCTAGGGCAAAGCGCATTGTATTGCGTCACCGAAATCCATACCCAATCCGACCTCGACGCATTGGCGGGCGCCGTGCGGGTAGCGGTTGGGCATCAATAAGCGAAGGGGATGGAATCAGATGAAACGGATTGTGCGTGAGCATAAAGTGAGAAATTTTCATCAAGCCAAATGGGATGAGCCGGTCATCTTCGAGCTACATCAACCCGGCGAGGTCGGCGTGGTCGTGCCTGAGGCGGGGGCGGGCATCGCGTCTGCGGTCGGCGACGGCGTGTCGCATATTCCGGCGAGCATGCGTCGGGATACGCTTCCGAAGCTGCCGGAAATCGGGCAGGCGAAGGTGCTGCGGCATTATTTGCGGCTGTCGCAGGAGACGATGGGCTCCGATTTTAACGTCGAAATCGGCCAAGGCACGTGTACGATGAAGTACATTCCGCGCATCAACGAAATGATGATCCGCACGCCGCAAATGACGGAGCTGCACCCGCTGCAGGACGTACGGACGGTGCAAGGGATTTTGCAAATCTATCACGAGCTGGACCTGGCGATGCGCGAAATATCGGGCATGGACGCGTTCACGTTCCAGCCGAGCAGCGGCACGCAGGCTTTGTTCGCGATGGCGTCGGTGGTCCGTGCATACCACGAGTCGCGGGGCGAAGGCGAGCAGCGGGATGAAATCATCACGACGATATTTTCTCATCCGTCCCAAGCGGCGACGGCAGCAGTGAAAGGGTACAAAATCATTACGCTGTATCCGGACAAGGACGGATTTCCAGACCTAGACGCATTGAAGGCTGCCGTTTCCGAGCGGACCGCCGGTTTCGTCGTCGCTAATCCGGAGGACACCGGCATCTACAATCACCGGATCAAAGAATTCACCGACGTCGTGCATGCCGCTGGCGGCATCTGCTATTACGATCAGGCGAACGCCAACGGCCTACTGGGCATTACGCGGGCGAGAGATGCGGGCTTCGATATGTGCTTCTTCAATTTGCATAAGACATTTGCCGCGCCCCATATGTGCGGCGGGCCGGCAACGGGCGCGATGGGCGTCACGAAGGAGCTGGAGCCATTCCTGCCGGGACCGATCGTCGTTCACGACGAGGAAACGGGACAATACGGCCTCAAAACCGACTTGCCGCACAGCATCGGCAAAGTGCGCAGCTTCCACGGCGTCGCCCAGACGGTGCTGCGGGCTTATGCCTGGATTCGTGCGCTGGGAGCGGAAGGGCTAGTCGACGTGGCGAAGGTCGCCGTGCTGAACAACAATTATTTGTACCATCACATCTTGAACATCCGCGGCGCATCGGCGCCTTACGTCAAAGGCCGCAGATTGGAGCAGGTTCGCTACAGCTGGGAGCAGATGACGAAGGAAACGGGCGTAACGACGGAGGACGTACAGCGTCGGATGTGCGATTTCGGGCTGCACTACTGGACCAGCCATCATCCATACATCGTGCCGCAGCCGTTCACGCTGGAGCCGACGGAGTCGTATTCGAAGGACGACCTGGACGAATATATCCGCGCGCTGGAATTTATCTCGAACGAGGCGTATACCGAGCCGCATAAAGTCAAGAATTCGCCGACGCGCAGCACGGTTCACCGCAACGACGAGTCGTCGCTCGACGAGCCGGAGGAATGGTGCATGACGTGGCGGATGTATTTGCGGAAAACTGGAGGTACGGAGTGAATCAAGTCAGACATTTCTTATAAACCTATTATTCCGCTCTTGCGCCTAATGGCGTGAGGGCGTTTTTTTGCTTGATCAATTGTAAAGGATATATTAAAATAGGAACAAATGTTCTTTATTTGCTAACCCGATCTTCTTGTCATTCCATCTTTGCACGGGTACAATGGAAGGAGAAGATGTCTTTGGCGATTGATCATGACCGGTTGTTTAAAGAATTGATCGGAACTTTTTTTGAGGAATTCATGCTCGCCTTTTTTCCGGAAGCGCATGAGGCGATCGATTTTACAGAATTAACTTTTCTTACCGAAGAAGTATTCACTGACGTCACGGCTGGCGATCGGCGAAGAGTGGACTTGCTGGTCCAGACGAGGATGAAGGGCGAAGAAAGCATCGTCATTGTTCATATTGAGTCGCAGTCTTACGTGCAAAACTCGTTCAACGAAAGGATGTTTATTTACTTCAGCCGCTTATATGAAAAATTCCGTAAGCCTATTTTGCCGGTGGCCGTATTTAGTTACGACGAGGTGCGGGATGAGCCGGATAGCTTTAAGCTAGCGTTTCCTTTCACAAATGTGCTCGATTTTCATTTTAATACATTGCAACTGCGACGCCAGAATTGGCGAGACTATATTAGACAAGACAATCCGGCGGCTGCCGCACTGCTGAGCAAGATGGGGTACGCCGAACATGAACGGGTCCAGGTGAAGATCGAATTTTTGCGGATGCTGACGAGAATGCCGCTGAACCCAGCGCGGTTGACGTTGGTTTCCAGGTTTTTCGAAGAGTAAAGAAAGTATAAGTTTTCAGCGTAGCTGAACACTTTCTGCTCGCAAGAAAAGCTTCCTCTAAAACACGAATGTATCTTCGTCGAAGGGACTTCGATCAGAAGCTTTTCTTACACGTATTTCGACTGGGACGATGAAGAAGAGGAAGCGGAGCTGCGGCAAGAGCTTCATAAGCTGAAGCCAGAAGAGGAGGTTAAGATTATGGAATTAAAAATGTACTGGGAGAAAAAAGCGGAGGAAAAAGGCAAAATTGAAGGTAAACTTGAAGGTCTCGTCGAAGTGCTCTGCAAATTTCTAAACGCACAGTATGGTGAAGACTCTAAACCGCTGCAGGAGCGAATCAAGCAAACGACCAATGCGGAGCAGTTGGAGCGGCTGACAGACGAACTGTTCAAGGCGCGTACGCTGGCGGATGCCAAGACTATACTGGAACGGACTTTATCCTAATCTCGAAGATGCAGCGGCTGTTTAAACAATCCTTCTCCAAGCGGATACCGATCGTTTGAAGTGTTTCGATTGAAGCTTATTAACCTCGCACATTGCGGGGTTATTTTTCGCTCCGAACAAAAGACTACCTTTTGCCGAACATTTGGCGGTTACGGGGTGTCAAAATAGCCGATATGATGAGATTGTGTAAACGCAAATATTGCTAATTGTAAGCGGTAACAACGTTTGTTAAGCTTATTAGACAACATTGAGGTTCCTTAACGTTCGCCGGAGCGGCGAATGCTTAGGGCAGTTCGTTCAGGGAGGTGCCGAAAACATCATGCCGGAGCTCGGGAAAAAAATGCTGCAATCTCTCCGCCAAAGCTTGCAAACCAAACTCGTCATGCTGTTTTTGCTAGTGGCGATCATCCCTTTGCTTGTGCTAGGGTATCTGTCCTACGACAAATCATCGAAAATGATCAATCAGCAGTTCGGCACCTACGGCCATAACTCCGTCATGCAGCTGCAATTCCAGATCGACTCGATTCTGGGACAAATGAAATATATTACGAACGACGTGCTTTCGTATGTGCTCGATCCTACGTTTACGGTGCTGCACGAGGAGGTTCCTTCGTCTTACGTCGGATTTTTGGAAGAGCAGCAGCTGGAGCAGTTTTTGAAGGCGCATAAAACAATCGATACACGCGGCATTTATATGATTACCAAATCGGGATACTTCTATGGTGATTATAACCTGCAGGTGGAGAAGCTGAAGAAGGAAGGGCTGTTTCAGCGCATTCGCAACGACGGCGAGGGCTTCTGGTTCGGCTTGTACAAGCCGCAGCATTATTCCGACGCGAAACCGGATGAATGGGTGATCGGACTCATTTTTGCCATCAAAAATCAAGTCGGCATTCTCGAGAACAGCCATGTCCTCGTCGAAATGGACGCCAAAAAGCTGCTCGGCCTTATAAAAACATACGAAATCGACACGCATTCCAGCGTGCAGATCACGGACGGCGGGGGCAATACGATTTATAAGACGGCGGACAGCTTTGCCCCGCAGCCGAACGACATGGTCTGGTCCAAAAAATCGGACGCGACCGATTGGAAAATCGAGGTCCGCACGCCTTACAACCAGTTCTACAAATCATCGTTCGTCATTCGCTCGTTTACGATGGTTGTCGTCGCCTTCTCCGCACTGCTCGCGCTTGTGCTGGCCTATGTGCTGGCCTCGCAGTTCATTCGCCGTATCAAACGGATCAAGGAATCGATGAATCTCGTCGGCATGGGCAAGCTGGACACGCATATTCCGGTCGATTCGGAGGATGAGCTAGGCCGGTTAAGCTTCAGCTTCAACAATATGACACTGCAAATCCAGTCGCTGATCAGCGAAGTGGAGCAGGTGGAACGGCAGAAGAAGGAAGCGGAGCTGAAGGCGTTTCATTATCAAATCAACCCGCACTTGCTGCTTAACACGCTGAACTCGATCCAATGGAAGGCGCGGTTATCCGGCAATCAGGAAGTGAACCGGATGATCCATCATTTGACGAGGGTGCTGGAAGGCAATTTAAACTTCTCCAAGGAACTGAACACGCTGGACGAGGAGCTGCGCATCATCGAGCATTTTCTGCAAATCCAGGAGCTGCGCTACGGCAAAGTGTTCAGCTATGAAATCCACGCTACCGGCGCGGAGCTTACGAAGGTCGCGATCCCGCGGATGACGCTGCAGCCGCTCGTCGAAAATATTTTTTTCCACGGCTTCGAGGACGGCGTAGGCAAAATCGTGTTTACGATCCGCGAAGCGGGGGACGATGTGCTGATCACGATGCAGGATAATGGCAAAGGCATCGATCCGGGGACGCTCGCCGGACTGCTGGAACCGCCAAGGGAGACGGGGAAGAATACGAAAAGAATCGGCATGTACAACGTCGATCAGAAAATCAAGCTGCATTTCGGTTACCGCTACGGCCTGACGATCACGTCGGTAGTGGGATGCGGTACGACGATCACGATCCGATTGCCCAAAAAAGAGGAGGTATCCCGATGAATGCGAATGCGATCAAAGTGCTCATTGCCGACGACGAGGTCATTATTCGCCGGGGGCTGCGATCGACGGTGCCATGGGAAAAATACAACATGGAGGTTGTCGCCGACGCGCCAAATGGCGCGCGGGGCTGGGAAGCATTTTTGGAGCATCGCCCGGAGCTGATCATAACCGACATCGTCATGCCGGAAATGAACGGCATCGAATTTGCACGTAAAGTCAAGGAGCAGGCGCCGCAGACAAAAATATTGCTGCTCAGCTGCCACCGCGATTTTGATTACGCGCAGCAGGGGATCAAGCTTGGCGCGTCCGGCTATTTGCTGAAGACGGCGTTTAACGACGAGGAGCTGGAGGAATATCTCGAAGGCTTCCGCCGCGAGATCGAGTCGGCGACGCATGAGGCGCAGCAGCACGGGCAAGGCTCGGGCGAAGCCTCGGCAGGACGTAGCTCCGCAGCGGCGAGACGCGACGCGCTGCTGCTGGAATGGCTGTTCGGCTTAAGCGACGCCTTCGTCGCCGAGCTGCGGCAATGGTTGGCCGGCGAGTGGAGCTGGATGAACGAACCGGTGCACATGACGCTCGTTACGCATAGCGGCTTGGGCCAAGCCGAGCGGTTTGAGTCAGGCACAACTGCTTCGGCGTCGCCTGCGGCTGCGCCGGTGGCGGGCCACGCGCTGCTGGAACGGCTGCGCGGGCTGTTCGTCAGCGGCGGCGATTGCCGGCTCGAAGCGATCCCGATCGGCGTTGACCGCTGCCTGCTGGTCAGCACCGCGCCGTGCAAGGCGAAGCTTGACGCCGAGCTGCTCGAGCTGAAGGCGTCGCATCCGAAGCTGGCGTGGAGCAGCCACGGCTTCGTCGACGGCATCGAGCCGTGGCTCGAAACGGCGCGCAAGCTGCACCGGCAGGCGGAGCTGCAGAAGACGTACGACCTGCAGCTGCACGATTGGCCGCAGCCGATTGCGATTGCGGTGCAGAAGATCGTCGGCAACGTGCACTTGTCGCTCTGCGTCTCCGACGTTGCCCGAGAGGTGGGCCTGAGCCGCAGCCATTTCAGCACCTTGTTCCGCAAGACGGTAGGTCAAAGCTTCATCTCCTACGCCTATACGATGAAGCTTAAGGTGGCTTCCCAGCTTCTGTCGACGACGCAGCTGACGATTCAGGACATTTCCGACAAGGTGGGCATGCCAGATGCCAAATATTTCAGCAAATGGTTCAAGCGCTGCACCGGCGAGACGCCGAGCCAATTCCGCCAGCGAAAGCGGCAAGCGTCGGACAATGCGTCGCCTCACGGCGCATAATGGACATACGGTAACTGCCGAAAATGCGCGCATCGCACATAATGACTAGAGTTTGCACACAACTCTAGTTGTTATGTGCTTTTTTGACCGCATCGGCGATCCGCATGACGACAAAAGTGCACCATATTCAGAACAGCTTGCAGTTTGGCGAACGACGCCATTTTCTTATAATGAAAGCGAATACAAAACATCGATTTAGGGGGCGTAAACATGAAACGGCGCAAATGGATCGTAACGGCTGTCGTGTTGATGATGCTGGCGGTGCTTGCCATCGGCTGCGGCGGCAAAGATAACGCGAAGGATACGGACAACGGCGATGACGGGAAGCCTGCGGAGACGAAAACGGACGGGGCGAAGGACGGCGGCAAGCAAATCACGCTGCGTTTCGCCACTTGGGATACGACGGACGGCTTGAAGACGGCGGAGGAAGTGGCCAAGAAATTTACGGCTGCGCATCCGAACATCAAAGTGCAGGTCGAAGGCTACGGAGACGGCTTCGATCAGAAGCTGGCCGCGTCGTTCGGCGCAAGCAACCCGCCTGACGTCATGTACATGTGGGATTTCCCGACCTATTATCGCAACTTGGAGCCGCTGGACAGTATGATGCAAGGCGATCCGTCGATGGAACTGGGCGATTTTTACGATGGCTTGTTCAATTACGCGAAGGTGAACGGCCAAACGTATGGCATTCCGACCGGATACACGTCCCGGGTGTTCTACTATAACAAGAAGCTGTTCGATGCTGCGGGTATTCCGTATCCGAAAGACGGCTGGACATGGGACGATTTCCGCGAAATCGCGAAAAAGCTGTCCGATCCGAGCAAGAAGCAATACGGCTTCGGTATACGTACAGAGAACGATCCGTATGATTTGCAAGGCTTCATCTGGAGCAACGGCGGCAGCCTGATCAGCCCGGACGGCAAAGCGATCGAAGGATACATGAACGGCAAGGAAACCGTTGATACGCTGCAAATGTTCGGCGACATGTTGAAGGACAAAATCGCGGTAACGGTCGGAGGAAAAAACCAGCAATCCGGCAACGACGTGTTCAAAGCAGGCAAAATCGCCATGTGGGAAAGCGGCGTATGGCCGCTGGAAGGATTCAAGGAAGCGAAGGTCGACTTCGGCACGGTTGAGCCGCCTGCTTTTGCCGGCAAACCGGTGAAAGGCGTCCTTGCGGAATCCGCGATCTCGATCGCGAAGGACTCGAAGCAAAAAGAAGCGGCATGGGAATTCGTCAAATTCATTACGTCCAAAGAAATCATCAAATCGATCACCAGCGATTTGCCGGTTCGCAAAAGCGTCGTCGCCGAAAAGAGCCTCGACAAGGATCCGCTCTATGCGCCATTCTACAACATGCTGAACCGAGCGGACAATACGCCGGCGTTCCTGCTGAACGAGAAGTGGAAAGAAGTGAATCGTTTCCTAAGCTCGGCGATCGATGCGGTCATTCTCGGCCAACCGGCCCAAGACGTGCTCGACAATGCCGTGAAAGACGGGAAGAAGTTCATCCAATAAAGGATTGTGTCATCAAATACTAGACGAAGCGTGGGGATAAAATGAAGAACCAACCAAACCCGGATACACGCCCGAAAGCACGCAAAAAAATAAATTGGGGTAGGCTCACTCCCTACCTCTTTATTTTTCCCTGGATATTCGGATTCAGCGTATTTACGATTGGTCCGCTGCTGTTTTCGCTGATCATCAGCTTTTTTGACTGGCCGATCGTCGGCGAAGCCAAATTTATCGGGATCGACAACTATGTGACGATGTTTACCGATGATCCGTTGTTCTGGACGTCGCTGCTCGTGACGGTGAAATTCGCTTTGATTTTCGTGCCGATGAACTTGGCGGTGGCTTTGTTTCTGGCGATGCTGCTTCATCAGAAGGTGCGCGGCAGCGGCATTTTCCGCACGATCTTCTATTTGCCCTCGGTCATTTCCGGCGTTGCGCTGGCGATGATCTGGGCTTGGGTATACAGCGGCGAGTACGGCATCTTGAACTACTTTCTGTCGCTGGCCGGCATCGAAGGCCCGAACTGGCTGAACGACCCGAAATGGTCGATGGTCGCGATGGTTGGCGCAAGCTTGTGGGCGCAAGGCACGATGATGCTCATTTTCCTTGCCGGATTGAAAAATATTCCGAACGACCTGTACGAATCAGCTTCGATCGACGGCGCGAACAAATTTCAGCAGTTTATCCATATTACACTGCCGATGCTTAGTCCAACGATTCTGTTCAACCTGATCACGTCGATTATCGGAGCTTTCCAGCAGTTGACGCTGGCGCTCGTGCTGACGGGCGGCGGGCCGCTGAACTCGACATATTTTTACGCGATGTACGTGTACGAAAATGCCTTTAAATATTTCCGGATGGGTTATTCGGCGGCGAACGCCTGGTTTATGTTCTTGATTATTTTGTCGCTTACGATGCTTGTGTTTAAATCGACCAGCGTTTGGGTGTATTACGACGGGGAAGCGAAAAACGGCCGCTTGAAGCCGGCGAAACGCAAATCGGGCAAGCCGATTGTTCCGGCGACCGATGCGCAGAGGGGCGGTTGAGTATATGAAAAAAATGATCGTTTACGCGCTGCTGATTTTCTTCTCGCTGCTGTTTCTTGCGCCGTTCTACTGGCTGCTCATCACGGCGGTGAAGGCGCCGGACGAAGTGTATTTGTACCCGCCGAAATGGGTGCCTTCAACTTGGCTCTGGAGCAATTATTGGGATTCGTGGAACAGCTTTTCGTTTAACGTGTTTTTGCAAAACTCGGTGACGGTGACCGTATTGTCCAACATCGGGCAGGTCCTTTCGTCGTCGCTTGTTGCTTACGGTTTTGCGCGCTTCGAATTTCGAGGCCGCAATGTACTGTTCGTGCTGGTGCTTTCCTCGATGATGATCCCATGGGACGTCACGATGATTCCGCTCTACATGGAGTTTAATTTTCTCGGCTGGATCAATACGCTGAAGCCTTTGATCGTGCCGGCCTGGTTCGGCGGCGCATTTTACATTTTCCTCATGCGACAGTTCATTATGACGATTCCGCGGGAACTGGAAGAAGCGGCCCGGATCGACGGGGCAAACGCCTTCGGCATTTATGCGCGCATCATTATGCCGCTGATGGTACCGGCGCTTATTCTGGTCAGTGTTTTTCATATGATGGACAGCTGGAACGACTACCTGGGGCCGCTCATTTTCTTGAACGACAGCAGCCAGTACACGTTAACGCTGGGACTTGCGCAATTCAGCGGACGGTTCGAGGTCGACATGCAAGGCATTATGGCCGTCACGGCGCTGATATGCTTGCCGCCGCTCGTCGTATTCTTCTTCGCGCAGCGGTACATTGTGGAAGGCATTGCGAGTACGGGCATTAAAGGGTAGCTCGGTGTTTGCGCGAGGGAAAAGCCTGGCCGAGGGCATGTTGCGATCGTGTCGCGCACACAGTGCACCACAGTGCATTGTGTTGAACGAATGAACGAATGAACGAATACCTGCGATTGTACATCTATTTTTCTCTAGTTTCGTTGAGGCGGGGCGGTTCCTGCAAAAGTACATTTATTTTTCGGCTAACTTGGCTTCAGGGAGTGCATGGCACGAAATAGATGTATATTGGCAGTAATTTGCTCCGAAAGGGGCGTTTCTGAAGTTGAGTCTATATAATTGTGTAAAATGCTAGGTTCTCTAAAAAAGGGGGAGCCATAGGCAGAATCCTCGTTTAGAATGTAGTTGTCGAGACCCATTCAGAGGAGG
>NZ_JBVYOJ010000042.1:0-19707 GCF_056120465.1 Paenibacillus sp. sgz302148 | reverse complement strand
AACTAAACGGCCTCAGTCCGATGGAGTTCAGGACGAAGGCCGCTTGATTGATTTTGATTTTTATACTGTCTACTTGACGGGGGGCTGTTCACGCGGCAGCTGCTCCACTTTTTGTTAAACTAAAGGGCAGGTTAGTTGAAACATAACTAGGGAGCAGATATGCCGCGGCAGCTGCTATTTTTGTATTTATCTATAGGGCAGTTTTATTATATGAGTTTATTACCATTCATTTTTCGTGAGTGTTTGGTAATGTTTGGGTGGCTGGTCTGCGCAAATCATAAAACTGGCTCCGGAAGGGCGGAACGAAGAAATTTATATCAGGCGGTGTATCTAAATTGGACTATAGTGCTACATTCCATAAATTATTGGCCGATTTAAATTTAGGCTCTTTCCAACTACAACCACAAAGGGTTTCTGGTGGTTATATGCATAAAATGTATTGTTTAGAGACCACTACAGGAAAATATGCAATAAAACTATTAAATCCCGCAATTATGAAAAGGCCGGATGTATTCCACAACTATCAAAGAGCAGAGAGTTTAGAACGGGTATTGCAAGAAAACAAAATTCCCATTGTTCCGGCAATGGAGATAAATGGCCGCAAAATGCAGTGTATCGAAAATCAATATTACTACGTCTTTCCGTGGGTTGAAGGGAGAGTGTTCCAAAAGGATGAAATAAAAAAGGAACACTGTAAAATAGTGGGTGAACTATTAGCTAAAATTCACAAAATTGAGCAGTTTGAGAAACCATTTGTCAGAGATGAAATTTGTATCGATTGGGACGCTTATATTGCGACGGCAAATACAGAGTGTACAGAAATCGCAGGCAAGCTAAATAGTTGTAGAGCAATCTTGTACTCTTGCCAAAAAGAATTTAATATGGCACTAAAAAAGGTACCGGCTGTCACCTGTATCTCCAACGGCGATATGGACAGCAAAAATGTTTTGTGGGTGGATGGAAATCCTCTTATTATTGATTTAGAATGTCTTGATTATGGAAATCCATTTTGGGATATGTTTTCACTGGCTTTAAGTTGGTCTGGCTTTGAGCGTAGCAGCATAAATTTTGAGTTATTAAAGGCGTTTATCGCATCCTATCATGAAGAGTATGGGAATGTTCTGATTGATTGGGAAACGCTGTACGGCAGTGGCTTTGGTTGGCTTGAGTGGCTTGAATATAATATAAAAAGGGCTTTGATGATTGAATGTACAGATGAAGAAGATAGAAAAATGGGTATCAGCGAAGTCCACTCAACAATTAATCGAATCGTGTATTATCATTCTATAAAGGAAAAAATGTTACATAATTTAATAACTATGTTTTGATGAAAATTATGGAGGTTTCAACTGGAGACGATAGTGCAATGCGGTTGCCTCGGCAACCGTTTTTTATATACCCCGAAATATTCAATTCGCTAAAATCTGTAGGACAGTGATATATTAGATTTATGAATACACCCATTTTAACTACCAAGCTATATATACCCCAGCCACGAACAAAAGTTGTTCGGAGGCCGCGCCTGATCGAGCGGTTGAACGAGGGTCTGGACCGCAAGCTGACCCTCATCTCTGTCTCCGCCGGTTTTGGCAAGACTTCTTTGGCCAGCGAATGGGTTTCTGGTTGCGATCGACCTGTCGCTTGGCTGTCACTAGATGAAGGGGATAGTGATTCTATACGCTTCTTGAATCACCTAGTCGCTGCTATGCAGACGATTACGGAGAATTTTGGGGGAGGCGTGCTTAGTGCGCTCGATTCTCAACAATCCCCGTCCATTGAATCGATTCTAACGATTCTACTTAATGAAATCTCAGCCCTCCCGTTTAAATTTGTCCTTGTGCTTGATGATTATCATGCGGTTGGTGTCAAATGGATTGACGATGCCCTCATCTTCCTGCTTGAGCATCTTCCGCCACAGATGCATCTTGTTATCGCTACCCGTGAAGATCCGCAGCTTCCCTTAAGCCGATTACGCGCTCGAGGCCAATTGACCGAGTTGCGTGCTGCCGACCTGCGGTTTACTCCCGACGAAGCGGTCATATTCCTCAACCAGGTGATGGGTTTGAGCTTAACGGCCGACGAGATTATGACGCTGGACTCCCGTACCGAAGGCTGGGTTACGGGACTTCAGCTGGCAGCACTCTCGTTGCAGGGACGCCAAGACATTCCTGCGTTCATTCGGGCGTTTGCTGGAGACAATCGGTACATTGTCGATTATTTGGTCGAAGAGGTTTTGCAGCGTCAGCCCGACCATGTCCGAAGTTTCTTGCTTCAGACCTCCATTCTTGAGCGGCTGCATGGCCCCTTGTGCGATGCCGTCACCTGCCAGGAAGATGGGAACGCGCGGCTGGAGTCCTTGGAGCGGGGCAACTTCTTTGTCGTCCCGCTGGATGACAGGCGCCACTGGTATCGCTATCATCACCTCTTCGGTGAGGTTCTCTTTGCACACTTGATGGCGGATCAGCCTGACCAGATCGTGATTCTGCATCGGCGCGCAAGCATGTGGTACGAGCAGCGTGGCTCAGCGGCTGATGCGATCCACCACGCATTAGCCGCTGAGGATTTCGAGCGAGCGGCCGACCTGGTTGAGCTGTCTATTCCAGTTATGCGCACGAATAGGCAGGAGTCTGCAGCGCTCAGCTGGCTTAGAGCAATCCCTGACGGGTTGATCCAATGCAGACCTGTGCTGAGTGTTGGGTATGCCGGGATGTTACTTTCAAACGGTGAACTAGAACAAGTGGAGAACAGGCTGCGAGATGCCGAACGTTGGCTGGAGACAATGACTGACGCTCGTGAGCAACCGGTGGCCCCATTAGCTGAAATGGTCGTCGTGGACGAAGAGGAGTTTCGCCGTCTCCCAGCTTCGATTGCGATGTACCGAGCCGGAATGGCCCTCGTGCTAGGTGATATTCTTGGCACGATGAAATATGCTCGTCGAGTTCTAGAGCTCGTACCTGAGAATGACCATCTTCCGCGTGGAGCGGCAACTGCGATCCTGGGGCTCGCATCCTGGAGGACAGGAAATCTTAAGGAAGCGCACCGGATGTTTGCCGAAGGGATAGCAAATGTACAGCAGGCCGGGGCTATCTCTGACGCCATCAATGGTTCAATCGCTCTGGCTGAAATACGGATTGCGCAAGGCGGGCTCCGCCAAGCCATGCATACCTATGAGCGGGGACTGCAGATTGCGACGGGGCAGGGGGAGCCCGAAATGCGGGGAACGGCAGACATGTATGTGGGAATGAGTGAGCTCTACCTTGAGTTTAACGATTTGAATGCCGCCACGGCACACCTGCTGAAAAGCAAAGAGCAGGGCGAGCGTTCTGGAATCCCACAAAATCGGTTTCGTTGGCGCGTTGCAATGGCTCGAATAGAGGAAGCCCAAGGAAATCTGGACAGTGCGCTCAATCTGCTGAGTGAGGCAGAACAGCTGTATGTGAGTGACTTCTTTCCGAATGTGCGACCTATAGCGGCGTTGAAGACACGGGTGTGGGTCTTGCAGGGCAGGTTGGGAGAATCCCTCGACTGGGCACGGGAGCAGGGCTTGTCCACTCGGGACGACCTTCACTACCTACGCGAATTCGAGCACATCACCCTGGCTAGAGTACACTTGGCCCGATATAAGGACAAGCGTACAGACAGCACCATGCTTGATGCGATGGGTTTCCTGGAGCGCCTTCTCCAAGCGGCGGAAGAAGGCGGCAGGACGGGAAGCGTAATCGAAATCCTGGTTCTGCAGGCTATTGCCAGTTATATGAAAGGCGACAACCCTCTTGCACTTTTGCCGCTGGAACGCGCCTTGCATCTGGCTGAGCCAGAAGGTTATGTCCGTATCTTTCTGGGTGAAGGCCGTTCGATGGAGGCCCTGTTGGAAGCCGCCTTGAACCAAGGGATTGCCCCGAAATATGTCCGTCGACTCTTGACGGCCTTTGGCAACGCTGAGGGCACAGCGCCTGTTAAGAGTGAGCAACTGAGCATTCCGCTTAGCGAACCGCAAAGCAAGTCACTGAGCGAGCCGCTGACTGAGCCACTAAGTGAACGTGAACGTGACGTGCTTCGGTTGCTCGGAACCGACTTGAGCGGCCCAGATATTGCCCGCGATCTTATGATATCGTTGAACACCCTACGGACTCATACCAAGAATATTTATGACAAGCTTGAGGTTAATAATCGTCGGACTGCGGTCCGCCGCGCTAAGGAACTCGATTTATTATAGCGAACCTGCAACCACCACTCCTGTCCTGGCAATTTTGCCGGGCTTTTTTATTTCCTGCACACCCTCCGATAAATTAAATCACCACATTTATCACCACATATGGTGATGCTGACTCACCACATTGACGTTTATCTTTATCGATATGAGGAGCATGAAGGAGGCACAAAATGAGCGGAGATCACGTATCGAAAAATGACCATCACGAGCCTGAAATTTACGAAATTCGCTGTAAAGGACATCTTGATGTAAGGTGGGCAGAACGGTTTGAAGGTCTGAGTCTCACCCACGAAAGCGATGGAACAACCATCCTATCTGGCCCAGTAGTCGATCAGGCTGCATTGCATGGCTTTCTAAGGAAAGTGCGAGATCTCGGTCTGCCACTAGTTTCGGTCATTCAGGTTGATCCCAAACAGACGCACAGTCCGGGTGTCAACTAAGACTCCACTAATAATGATTCGAAAAGGGAGAAATAACATGAATTTGAATCGAAAAATAACAACCTCGAGCCTCATCCGTTGGGCAGGTCTATCAGCTATGGCGGCAGGGATACTATACGTGGTTGTTGGATTGTTCCATCAACCTAACATTCTTTCGTCAGTCAACACTACCCAATGGGCAATCATCCACGTCTTGGCCACCGCCATGTGCTTCTTCTTCCTGCTTGGCATTACGGGGCTCTATGTGAGGCAAGTGGAGAAGACGGGGTGGCTTGGTCTGGTCGGCTTTCTCCTGTATAGCCTCAATTGGGTGCTCACAGCGCACTTTACCTTCGTCGAAGTCTCTATTTTGCCGCTGTTGGCGACTGAGACGCCGACGCTTGCGGAGGGCTTCTTGGGGATCTTCACCAGCTCCGCCGGGGAGACGAACTTCGGAGTCCTCGCAAATCTATGGACGCTAACTGGGCTTCTGTATATGATCGGCGGTCTGCTGTTTAGCATCGCGACATTCCGTGCCGGCGTCTTTCCGCGCTTGGCGGCCGGTCTGCTTGCCGTCGGATCCGTGTTGGCTCCCGTGGCAGCGCTGCTTCCGCCCGAACACCAGCCGAAAGTTGCGGTGCCGGTGGGGATAGCTTTGGCCTGGCTGGGCTATGCGCTCTGGTCTCGTCTGAGGAGTTGAATGATGAATAAGTGGCTAATGACTATACTCCTCTTGCTGAGCGTCATTCCGCTCGCTTTCGGCGTCCTTCGCCTAACTCAGCTCGTCGGCGGCGCGGAAATCATGCCTGCGGACGCACGTTTCTCTGCATCGCCCTTGCCGGTGGTATTGCATATCTTGAGCTTCACCGTGTATACCGTCTTGGGTCCGTTCCAGTTCGCAGCTGGCTTCCGGCGGCGCTGGCCCAGCTGGCACCGCGCGGCTGGTGGGCTCTTGGTGCTATGCGGACTGATCGTTGGGCTTTCAGCTTTGTGGATGACCTTGTTCTATCCGTTCAAGGAGGGTACCGGTGAACTGCTTTATGTTTTTAGGCTCCTGTTTGGGTCGGCCATGGTCGTGTCCATCCTCCTAGGCATTGCCTCGATCCGGCGAGGGAACGTGATCCGGCACCGCGCATGGATGATACGTGGCTTCGCGATCGGGCTTGGCGCGGGCACGCAGGTGCTGACCCTGTTGATCGGGGAATGGATCATCGGTCCGCCGAGTGAGCTCAGCCATGATCTACTGATGGGTGCGGCTTGGGTGATCAACCTCGGCGCGGCCGAATGGACCATCCGCAAGCGGCCTGCCCCTCCAGCCCGTACGGCATCCTCCGTTGGTTCATGACAGTTATAAGACCCATCCATTCGATCAAGAAGGAGGAATACACATGAAGGCCATTGCAGCCTCCAAATATGGGTCACCAGAGGTACTTCAACTCGTAGAAGTTGAGAAACCTACACCCAAAGATAACGAAATATTGGTCAAAGTACATGCGACTCCCGTACACGTTGGTGACACCAGAATGCGTAGTTTTAACGTTCCTGCCGGAGCTTGGCTCCCTGCCCGAATCACCTTGGGTTTCAGAAAGCCCAAAAATCCGATATTCGGGATGGAGCTTGCAGGAGAAGTAGAAGCCGTCGGCAAATCAGTTAAACGGTTCAAGGTGGGTGACCCGATTTTTGCGTCCACAATGAAGGTGAATTTTGGTGCTCACGCCGAGTATAAATGTTTGCCAGAAGATGGGGTGGTGGTGACAAAACCGAAAAATATGACCTATAAGGAAGCGGCCACTTTATCTATTGGAGCGAATACCGCCCTGTATTTTCTCCAGAAAGGCAACATCCAGCCCGGACAGAAGGTTCTTATCATTGGCGCATCGGGCAGTGTAGGCACTTTTGCCGTGCAGCTTGCCAAGTATTTCGGGGCAGTAGTAACCGGGGTATGCAGTACCGTGAACATAGATTTGGTCAAATCGCTCGGAGCAGATAAGGTCATTGACTACACACAAGAGGATTTTACGAAAAATGGTAAAATGTACGATATTATTTTTGACACGGTTTACAAAACGACCTTCTCAGCTTGCAAAAGCCTGCTCGTGTCTAAAGGATATTACCTTACGGTAGGGCTAGAGGTTCTAGGATCATTCTACTTGATGACAACAGGCAAAAAAGTCATTGGCGGGAATGCAGCCCAGCGCACGGAGCAACTGGAATTTCTCAAGGAACTTTATGAGAAGGGTCAGCTGAAACCAATCATCGATCGGTGTTACCCGCTGGAGCAAGCCGCCGAGGCGCATCTGTATGTTGATCAAGGCCATAAGAAGGGCAATGTCGTGATAACATTTTAACAACCAACTAAAAATAAGCCGGTAGCTACTCGAAAGAGTGAGTCTACCGGCCTTCAGCCTGGATTCCGTGATGTAAATAAATAAGAACCCAGCGACGATTCGGCTCCCGGCTTGCTAGATCCGAGTGAGCATCTTCAAGCTTCCATACTCATGCTTAAGCGTTAATCGCTTAGGTTTTTTTTGATAAAACCTCTAATAAACTGGTTCTCTTGTATCGTAGTTGATTGAAAAAATCACCACATCAATCACCACATGTGGTGATGCCGTCTCACCACATGAACGTGTATCTTTTGATATAGAAAGAAACACATGCAACGCGTGGAGATGCATCCATAGGAGGAACATGAAGGAGGCACAAAATGAGTGAATCAAATGTACAAACGGAGGGCCATCACGAGCCTGGACTCTACGAAATTCGCCTCAAGGGAAACCTTGATGCCCGGTGGTCGAATAGGCCGATTTACATGGCTTGCTGAGGAAAGTGCGTGATCTCGGCCTTCCATTGGTCGCCAGACAGCAGTGGTTCGGCAAATACCTGATTCGAAGGAGAAAAAAATGAAGTTAACAGTATCAAAACTAATCCGTTTCGCAGGTTTATCAGCTATGCTAGCAGGGATCCTTTTCATAGTCATTCAGATGATTCACCCGGCTGATATTCTTTCGTCAGTCAACACCGGTCGATGGGCAATCGTCCACTACTTAGGCATCGCCATGTGCCTCCTCGGTCTGCACGGCATTGCGGGGATCTATGCCAGGCAAGTGGAAGAAGCGGGTTGGCTTGGTCTGGCCGGCTATCTCATGTTTAGCCTCTTCTATGCACTCACAATGGGCTTTCAATTCGTCGAAGCTTTTATCTCGCCGCTGTTGCCGACCGAGGCACCGAAGTTTGTGGAGAGCTTATTAACGCTCGCCAGTGGGTCAGCCGGCGAGTTGAACCTCGGAGCCCTTGCAGTGGTATATACGTTAACAGGGGTAGTGTATTTGCTCGGCGGCCTGCTGTTTGGCATCGCGACGTTCCGTGCCGGCATCCTGTCGCGCTGGGCGGCTGGCCTGTTCGCCTTCGGAGGGATCGCGGGAGCTCTTGCAACTACGCTGCTCCCACATCCGCTCGACCGGATAGCGGCGGTGCCGATGGGGTTAGGTCTGGCATGGCTGGGATATGCGCTCTGGTCGGAACGGCGAGAGAAAGCATGAAACTCACACAGCATGGCGCAAATCCGTGAATCATTTCAACCATAAAATTGCCACGAGTCAAAAATGGAAGGATAAGCTTACCAAGAATTGAGTGTGATTTTAAGTCCTGGGCTTGCCAAAGGTAACCCTAAGCTCGGCTAACAGGCGGTTTACGTCAATGAATTCAAAACCAAATGGTCCCATCGGCGATCCAGTTTTCAATTTGACGATAATCGTGAGCTAACGGGCAGGAAAATTCATCTGCAATCAACTCATGGAGTAGATTGCGCGGTTGCAATAATTGGTAAATTACACTACAGGAAGCTGATGATCGGTATATTTTGGAGGCGGAAGAGAGATGGATCAAAACAGAAAGTCTGCTAATGCGATGGGCTTATGGCTGGCAATCGGCGTTGCATTAGGAGCCGCATGTGGATCATGTTCGATGACTTCTCTGTCGGCGTCGCAATCGGCACTGCTCTGGGAGCCGCCGTTGGCGCATCCCAAAGCAAGAAGAAATTGAACTAATAGGTACGATTCAATTACGCAGCCTGCTGGAAAATTCAGCAGGCTATTCAGCTAACGGGCAGGTTAGTTTAATGGATAATGCAGGAAATATTAGGGTGCACGTTGAAGTAAAGAGAGCAATTCATTTTAATAAGGAGGATAACCAGATGAGCTTAAAGGTGGAACCGTTGGATTTGCAAAGGGCAGATATTTCAGGGTCTAAGTGGCAGGAGGTCAGAGCTGAGGAGCTTGATATCGATAATGTCAGCTTGGCAAAGACAAAAATTAATAACGTAAACATGAGTGATATGTCTTTGAATGATGTTAATATGGGTGGAATTAATATCTCGAACGCAAACTTTAGCCACGCTGTTATTGACCATGTCCATCTTTTTGGAACAGAATTTCATAATGTGGTTCTTCCTCAAGAAGGAGACGGAAACTACAATCCCGAGGGACAATATAAACCAGTAAGTTTTCATAATTGTAACCTGTCAAACGGACAGTTTAATAATTGTGATTTATCAAATGTTGAAATAAATGCATGTGACATTTCAGGATTAAAAATAAATGGTATCTTAATTACTGATTTACTCCATAACAAATAAAGAACAAAGAGCGGCAGCTTCGGCAGCTGTGTTGTTTTGACTCCGCTAAATAACGAAGTTTGGTTACGCTAACGAGGAACGATAGTACAATGACAACAGGCTGCCGGCACGATCGGCAGCCTGTTCAGCTAACTGGCAGTTTTGTGGAATATACAATTTTGGGTTCAATAAAATATTACGATCGTATCTTTTCCGGGGGTGTGTGAAATGGATCAACTCAAAAAACGGCAGGGAAACTATGGCATCGACGCTCCCATCGTCGTACGCAACCTTTTGCTGATGGGTGCCGGATTTCTCCTGCTTGGCGTCGTGGCTTTTTTTATTTTTCCGAGACAGCTGCTATGGCTGGGAATAGTGATTGGACTCGTTTGCGTGATTTCCTTTCTGGTCGTGGCGGCCGAGGCGTTGTACATGATATGGAGCAGCAAAATAGGAAAGTTTCGCGAGCGAGAAAGGTTACTTGATCTTGTTGCGCTTCGCGGCGACGAGAAGGTCCTGGATGTCGGGTGCGGACGGGGCCTTGTGCTAAACGCGGCTGCCCACAAGTTAACCACGGGAAAAGCAGTCGGCGTCGATATTTGGAACAAACAGGACCAGTCGGGGAACAACCCCGACGCGACGCGAAGAAACTCCCTTATCGAAGGAGTGGCCGAACGGGTGGAGATCGTAAACGGCGATGCGAGGAGCATGCCGTTTGCGGATAACGAATTCGATGTCGTTGTTTCCAGTTTGGCCATTCATAACATTTCTAGTTCTGAGGAGCGGTACCGGGCTTTAAGCGAAATTATGCGTGTGTTGAAGACCGGCGGTCGTTTCGCCGTTCTTGATTTCCAGTTCATACGAGAGTATGCACAGGTGTTCGAACGGCTCGGCGCTGTCCAAGTGCGAATCGTCGGACCGCACTGGACGATTTTCCCTCCAGTTAGGATCGTAACGGGACAAAAAGAGACTCCATTAAGCTAAAGGGTACGTTAGTTCAATGACAACAGCGGCAGTTAAAACCGATTTGCTGGAGTTGATAGTACTTGTCACTTGTGAATAGCATCACTCTCGGCTATTTGTTGGAAGCTCTAGCGCGATAAAATCCTCTCTGTCACGAAGTACATCAAACACATTTCTTTCAAGGAGTCTTTGCCCGAGTTTTTGTCCGGCAATGGTGGATAAAACAGATGTATCGTATACCAATCTGTCAAATATCGGCGATGTAAAGGATATGTTTCCTCTTCCAGCCAGTTTCCTGTGCTGCTTGTCGTATTGAAGCGATTTACGCATTGCTTCCACCGCCTCGTCATATCGATTTTCAGCGACAAGGAGCGTTGCCCGACAATAGTAGATCATCACTAAGCTGTCATAATAGTAAAGATAATTGCCGTCACTGAAAATCAGATTGATTATATCCTCTGCCGCCTGAAGGTTAGCATAACTTTCATAGCGGACCATCCTGCTGATAAACGTTAACATAGCTTGATCGGTCATATGCTGACGATGTTTGAGCAGCTCTTCACCCGTCAGACAATACTCGAGCATACTATCCCTGTCTCGGACATCCGGTAGTTTTTGAACATATGATAATGCTTCTTCATACCGTCCGAGCTTAGAAAGCGCCTGGATAAAAAAGCAACTGGGGTTGGTATCGGGATATTCGTCAATAAGTGCCTTGAAGTGTCTGACCGAACGTTCTAAATACTCCCGTTTCTGCGCCTCATCCGTCGTTTCTTCAGCACAAATATCAACAGCACAATAGTACTCATCGAAGGCGCGTCTATCTAAAAATGGTTGGTCATGCGGATATTCCTTCAATGCAACTTCGGATATTTTGAGTCTTTCATGACCAAGCCTCGCTTGAAAATACAGCTTTTCCAGTTCCTCTCGGCGATCCGCCTTATATCCTAAAAGTTCATCCGTGCTGATATGAAACAGTCTTGCAAGTGGAATAATAAGTGACAGGTCTGGTGACGCGGCACCGGTTTCCCATTTACTAACCGCTTGGTAGGAAACACCTAAACTTTCAGCCAGCTTTTCCTGAGTCAGACCGTTTTTCTTGCGTAATTCCTTTAGTCTGTCACCAATACCATTCATCATATCTTACCCCCATTTTTTTTGTTGATATTTCGATGTTATATCTACGCTTTGATTACACCACAATAAAAAAATAGGCACAATAACGCATTTTTTGATTCGTCTCAACCTCTGTTCGAGTTTGCAGTCTATTAGCCAGTTATGTATATATTGGGTAAGTGTGTGATTTGAAGTTGTCTCACCGCCGCGGCAGTCTGCTTTTCCATTGAAGTAACAGGAAGATTTACCATCCTTCGTTAAACTAAAGTTCTATTCGATCGGGCCAGGACAGTACACATTAGCAATCCATGAGAAACCGGGCATGCTGTTGGATGATAAAATGTAGACATAAAGGAGGCTGCAAAGTAATCCTGATGATGAATGTACGAGAAAACCAGGGAGGAGAGTCAGTCGCATGGCAAAGATCGTTTTCGCATTGAACCAGTCTCTGGACGGGTTCGTCGACCACATGGCATTTCAACCCGACCCCGTGCTATTCCGTCATTTCATCGACGACGTGCGCGGCCTGGCGGGTAGCTTGTACGGGCGCCGTNGCATTTCAACCCGATCCCGTGCTATTCCGTCATTTCATCGACGACGTGCGCGGCTTGGCGGGCTGCCTGTATGGGCGCCGCATGTACGAGACCATGCGGTATTGGGACGGAGACTATATTGAATGGGATGCGCCGGAACGGGAATACGCAGCGGCGTGGCAAAGCAAACCGAAGTGGGTGGTGTCGAGGACGTTAAAGTCCGTCGGTCCGAACGCTTCTCTGATCGAGGGCGACCTCGCAGCGGCCATACGTGGGCTGAAGGCTCAGCATGAAGGGGAAATTGAAGTTGCCGGGCCGGAGTTGGCGCACAGTCTAACGGAGCTCGGTCTCGTTGATGAGTATCGACTCTATCTCCATCCAGTCGTGCTGGGTCACGGCAAGCCGTTCTTCGCCGGTCCGCAGCCGCCGCTGCGCCTCGTGGCAAGCGATCGAATTGGCGAGCAGGTAATTAGGTTGACCTACGTTCCAGCTTAGTTGTGCGGTTGACCCAGCGGCCTAAAGGGCACGTTACTTTAATAGGGATTCTCCGGCTGTAGCGGCAGTCAGAGGATCCCTTATTATTAATGGGCGTGTTTCAATTCATTAGTTATTTATGGGAGTGACGATTAACCTAACGGGATACGGGGCCCCGCCAACATTTTAACGAAAATATACGCTAAGCCTTCGGAGGTGACCGACTTAGCGTTTTTACTTACTCTAAGCTAAAGCATTCCTGACGATCTCAGATGACCACAGTAGTTATATTTCACTTTCTACCCAAATAAACCACTCCATTGCAAGGAGTGGCTTCTTCATTTTTACTCAAGTATAAACTTGTGGCCAAACTATACTTGTATAGAGACTTTACGGTGAACCGTATCATCGCTAGTGGTAAAGCAGAGGGTCGAGCGGCAGTGTTGGTTGGAGCTTAAATTGTTGGGTTCGAAACAGTCGCACTGCTGAAGTTAAAATAATGATTGCAATTTGGAAATGGCTTATTGACGGCATTTCCAAGGGTTATTTTTCTGTAGAAAATTGAGATGTATGCAAGGTACGATTTTGCTGAGAGGGTTTGACCATTTGGCAAAAGAGATATTTTAAAGACAAAAAGCTATTGACTCTCACGTAACGTGATAGTGTTTAATATTCTTGAGCCAATAAGATAGGCAGGGAAAGTAATAATTTAAAATTAAGTGTGCTGCAGAATCAAGTTAATTGGAGTGAAGGATATGAAGAAAAATAGAAAAATTAATAAGTTAACTGACGAAAAACAAACGAAGTATGAAAACCAGGCGATGAACCGTTGGGGTGAAGATAGGGTTAGACAATCCACTGAGCTTTGGAATAGTTATGAAGAGAAGAAAAAAGAACAGATAAAAGACGAGTGTAATTCAATATTTCAGGAATTGGCAGACAGTATGCAATACGGAACTGAGAGGCAAGAAATTAAGGAACTTCTAATAAAATGGCATCAGTTTTTACAATACTTTTACGAGCCGTCTTTAGAGGTATTAAGGGGACTAGGTGAGATTTATTGCAATGATCCTGATTTCCGAAAAGTTTTTGAAGCTATAAATCCTGAGCTCCCAGACTTTCTTCAAAGTTCCATAAGTTGTTATGTTGATGAGTTAGAGTTGAGATGGTTGGAAAGCCAATATGAAATTCTACAGGAGTAACTAAAATAAGGAGATTGAAATGGATAATAATACAAATGTAAATACAACAAGTGAACATGGACAAAATTTTAGGTCGCAATCAGAGGAGAGGTTTGTACCACCACTAGGGATACAAAATCAGAGATCAATAGAAAACGATATAAATAAAAGGATGGATATGTTCACTGTTGAAAAGCCGAAGCGTAAATTAGATGATTTGGTTGTTCCGAAGAAAATAAAAATGCAGTTGGATAGCTTGCTTGCAAAGGTTAAATATCATGACGTATTATATGGGGATTTCGGTTTACAGGAAGTTGATCCAACAGGAGGACGTACTGCAATAAACTTGTATGGTCCTCCAGGAACGGGGAAGAGCTTTACTGCTGAAGCTATAGCAAATGAGCTTAATAGGAACATTATTAGGGTAAACTATGCAGAAGTAGAATCCAAGTTTGTTGGAGAAACACCGAAAAATATTAAGGCGGTTTTTCAAAAGGCGAAGGATTCAGATGCTGTACTATTCTTTGATGAAGCAGATTCTATCCTTGGGAAGAGATTATCAAATATAACTCAAAGCACAGACCATGCGGTGAATGTCAGTAGATCAGTGATGCTCTTGGAGCTTGACAATTTCTCCGGCATAACTATTTTTGCAACTAACTTCGCATCAAACTATGATTCTGCCTTTGTTAGACGCATTCTTGGACACATAGAAATGCCGTTGCCAGATAAAAGCTGCAGAGAAGCACTTTTTGAAAAACTTATTCCTAAAAAACTTCCCATAGAACTTTCAAAAAGTGATTGGGAGTGCATAATTATTGAAACAGAAGGGCTTTCAGGTGGAGATATTCTTAACGTAATTGTTAATGCAAGTTCTATGGCTCTTGAAAGGGAAGGTTATACATGCAAAGTAAAACTAAATGACATTATTACTGCAGTAAACTCAAGTAAAAAAGCAAAAAAAGAAGTAGGAAAATAGTTGTTAAAATAGTTATTGACTCTAACGTTACGAAATCACTTGGGAAGGAGTAGAGATAATGAGTTACAAAGTAAAACAAGTATCAAAATTAGTGGGAGTAAGTGTGCGAACGCTTCACCACTATGATGAGATAGGTCTTTTGACACCTGAATTTGTAACTGCCGCTGGATACCCGGAAAGACCTGATCTAGAACCGCCTGAAACTGCAACTTCGCTTGCACATACATATCCGTTAAAGCCTCATGCTGCCGTGTCAGGTAGCGCAAATTCATCAGATATTGGCCGCGTTTTTTATAAGGCTCCAACTCTTCCTTGTAGTACGATTCCCCTAGTTGGTACGCGTCAGCAATATCCGTTTTCACCTTACGTAAGTTGGTTTTTTTGGCCTGATGTGAAATCAATGGATTAATAACGATGTACAAGTACTGATGTTCATCCAGAAACTGAACGACGGGGCTATGGTAATGCCCGGTTGCTTCTAACACGACGGCAGGACGCAGTCCTGTAAAGAACTCAAGTTCCTGTGCATATCGTAGGAAAGACGCTAGCCCCTCAAGATCATGCTCAAAACGGAAGGTCTTACCGTGTGGCATTCCTCGATTTGTAAAAGCTTGTGCATGACTTTCTCCTTTGGAAATATCCAACCCGATGACGGGATTCATTCAACCACTCCTAATCTGTATTCGCCGGCAGCCCCTAACCTTCTTGTCGTCCACATTATCGCATGTGATTCGGGGTCAACGCCCCAACTAGCCTAATCATGGTTTAACAAGTAGGGGGGATGAACGGAATAGCTCTCGGGATCCGAGTCCCACGGGCAGAAACGTTCGATCCCCGGCTACAATCATATGACCACACAAAAAGGAGGTCGACCAGTAAGTTCTGGTGACCTCATAATACGATCGGGCAGGATAATTGGATAACTGTATAGAAATTCCTTATATTGGATTGTTGTATTAAGCTACAATATTAATCGGAGGAGAGATGGTATGGTATGGGACGGATCATTTTAGTGCAACATTGCCAGTCAGAGCATCATATAAATGAAATGTCAGGGGGATGGACAGATACGCCGCTCACAGAATTAGGAAGAAAACAGGCTGAGATTATCGCAAAAAAACTGAGAGACGGTTTAGACAGTAGTGAATACATCCTCTATTCTTCAGATTTATTGAGGGCATCACAGACAGCAGAGATCATAGGGGAACAACTGGGACTTCAAGTAAACATAAACAAGGAACTTCGGGAAATCAACACTGGTATTGCGACAGGTAAAACAAAAGAATGGGCGAGAGCTAATAGAAATCCGAGAACAGGCAGTAGCTTTGATTTGGACTATCAAGAATTTCAAAATGGTGAGACTTGGAGACAGTTTTATAGGAGAGTTTGTGACTGCTTGGAGTTACTATTTGATACGAATGAGAAGAACTTACTAATCGTAACCCATGGTGGAACCCTAGCCTATATAACTGCATGGTGGCTACAATTTTCCGAACAGATGCTAGGAACTGCATACTTTTCTGCATCACCAGCTAGCATTTCTGTATTGACTCGTAACGGTTTTAACCAGAATGTCTTAGAGGTATTTAATGACTCCTCTCATTTGTCTTTATTAAACTAATATATACGATAGTGGCGGCATAGACGTTTGGTGCGGCAGCTTTTCCGATTCTGCGTGTGATGCTGTCGTCTGTACGGTTGACCTACTCAAAAAGGATTCCGAAATCAATCTGTTAATTGGCTACACCGAAGGAAAGTCTGTTATCATACGATTTCACAATGATTCCCAGTATATGAAAGACACGATGATTCGGAGGGATTTGGAATGAGATATAAAGGCAGAGCGCAATGTTTAGTTGTTCGTGATGGGAAAGTTTTAATGGTTAAGCACAAGCATGAAAACGATGAATGGTATTGCAGCCCAGGCGGTGGCATTGAAAATGGCGAAACGCCTGAACAAGCCGCCATTAGAGAATTACAGGAAGAATGTAATGTTTCAGGATTAATTATAAAGAAAACGAGTGAATATGTAGACCCGTATGACAACGAGAATTTCTTTTATACTTTTTATGTAGATATAGGTGACCAAATACCGTCTTTAGGATATGATCCAGAAGAAGATGTGAAAAATCATGTTTTATCAGAAGTTCGGTGGATGTCACTAAATGAACTATCGGAAGTGGACAGAGCTTTTTTATGGGCATCGGGATTACTTAGTATAATTGATTTTTTTAATGAATTGGAATCGTGGAGCCGAGAAATCAGTTATCCACAAAAACGAAAATAAACAATATATCTTATGTTTGGAAATGGAATGAAAATACGCAACTACCGTCACGATGATTGTAAAGGTGCTATAAAATTATTCTCTGATACTGTTCATTCGGTAAATACTGCGGATTATACCTCCATTCAACTGGACGCATGGGCTCCGAAAGAAATGGATTCGGTTGCGTGGAATAAAAGGCTGTCAAGCAATTATACCGTTCTATTGATGTCGAGTGACAAGAAAATATACCGAATGAAACCCGCTTCTGATGCGGGTTTTTAATATTTATCGGTAAAGTTCTTGTCATTTTGGCGTGACAAGAACTTTTACTGATTGTCGATTTTGGGCAAGAAAATGTACCGATTCAGCGCTGAGCAGCATGTACTATTAGCACGATTCATTAAGCTAACTGGCAGGATACTTCCAATATCTGTAGAATTAATATTGGAATTTAGAAAAGATTTTCTGGGGGGGATTGGTTAGTGGAATTTAGAGAAATAACGTGGGACAACTTTATGATGGATTATGACGATGGAAATGGCAATTTCAGTTATGGAGTTTTTAAAATCATGATTGATGGCTAGGATTTGTTGAAACAGGGAATACGGAATACGGAATACCCACCCTTCTAATGAAGTATACGCTAAATATTAAACGAGAGGCAGGTCATAGCTTTTGGAAAAGCACTTAGAAATAGGGAAGGCAATCCATAGACTTTCAATGCAAGAAGCGAAACAGCTTATTACGAACATCAAGTTACAACTGGATAGGGTTGAAAGGGACAGTAATGCAAAAATAGATCTATATAAAAACTTGAAGGACCTATACGAGAAGCTGCTAGTTCCTAATAATCGGATCTCGATATGGGAACCGAATGATGCTGCCACGAAAGTGCATATTGTTTTTGGTGATGCTTTTGCCCAAACTTTGAAATATGTCATAAGGCAACTGGGAATCGAGAATTCAAACAAAATGGTAAGTTTTCGAGATCAATTTTCTATTGGACCTCTATGGCAGCTTCATGAGGAAACTGGAAGAGCGCATAGAGTTGAGTGGTTCAGAGACCACATCAATCTGGATTTAATTATCATAACTGGACAAAACTTAGATGATGATTACGATACCTACCATCAAAGAATAATGGAGCAAATAGACCATATCCCGGCTGAAGCATCCATTGTGATATGGAGTGGGAATAATGCCCACGAACAGATAGGGTTGCGGTATGCACTTTATTTGCTAAGGAAAAAACAAAATGAAACATTTGTTTTTAATGCCGTGGAAGCTTGCGAAAGAAGGTTTAATACTTCCGATCAACATATCAAATTCGCGGGCCAAGTCCCTCCGGAAAAACTTCAGAATGTTTTCGGGGAAATCGAGGACAACGGATCAATAGATTTCGAAACTAAAAAGTTCATGGAGCATGAATGGTTATCGCTTGCTAATCAGCATAACGTATTGCGTATTTGGGATGGAGGAAGGATCCAAAACGTTGATGAGAATTTTTTCGATTTCCATTTGCTGAAGACTATAGAGAAGCTACATGCCGACAGGTCGAATCGTGACTTTATTAAGGCTGGAGAAGTAATCGGCGCAGCGCTCAGACACTGCGATTATCACGTAGTTGATAGTTATTTAGAATACCGACTGAGACAGCTTATTTATAATCAGTCCTTGGAAACCAAATTGGAAATCAAAGGTGTACCAGCGATGAGGTTTTACAGCGTAAGACTTCGTTAAGCTAACGGATACATTAGTTGAATAACCAGGGAGCAGATTACCGCGGCAATCTGCTCCCTGGTTTCGTTGAAGTAACGGGCAGTTTATGAAATAGGTCACTAGGGAACAATGTTTTATAACTTGTAACAAGGGACTGAATTAGTTGAAGACTTGGATGAAATACTTAGTTTTAGCTATTTGGATGTTTCTTTTTGACTATCTACATAATGACTTAGGCGTACCTAGAAACATCTACTATATCCTATTCGGTGTAGGTGGTGTATGTTTATTGTTTTTTCTTTTTGAAAGAGGCGGTAAAAACAAAAAATGATGATAGTCGTTTAACTAACGGGACACGTTTGTTCAATAAACTACATCACGAGGCTGCCGCGGAATCGTTTGGAAGCCTCACTAATGGGGTTGGATAACACAACGGGAGTAAATTTATGGTCAGTAGAGAAGTCGTTCTATCATAGAATAATTATGTCAGAAATGTACAAGGAGGGACAAGTGATGACGTCTGGCACTAATCACGAAGACGGCTTGATTCTGCATGACGAATTGAACTTAAGCCAAGTTACCACTCAGAGCAAGCTGAAGCATTTCGAATTCATTACCTAAGCGACGGACTGAAAGTGGTCGTAAAGCCGAAAGATTTCAAACGCGGCGGTGCTGAAGAGATCGGATGGAAAGTGAAAGAAAATAAATAATAAAAAAACGATCGATTGTGACACAAGCCATAGAAAATCATATATATAAATGGCTAAAGCCGTTTTATTGACATATGTATAAAATACGGGTTTTGTGAAATTGTACAGAGGAATATTAGAGAACAACACACCCGACCAATTTTCGCTTAACAACTATTTCCGTAACAAATTAATTAAATTATTTATGAAATCGTCCATTGGTATTCTTGGAATCATTTCTTTCAAATAATATTCTATTCATTCATTCATTTCATTGTTGTGATAAAATTTTGAAAATCGTCTAGTATTTTGTTTTTGTTATATTGGTCGCCATAAATTTTCTGTAAATAAAAATTCAGTATTCTTTCCATTAAAATTCCATTAAAATTAAAATTAATTCTCTACACTTTTTTTATTGGTTGATGATCTTTGGGTCAAGTCCAATATTGTGTGTAAAATCCTCGTTTAGGATTACACAGGTACTTTTGGATTTTGGGTCTTTCGCCAATCGTAGTACTCTTTCATATCGAGATACTT
>NZ_JBVYOJ010000041.1:0-20412 GCF_056120465.1 Paenibacillus sp. sgz302148 | reverse complement strand
ACCTTAGAATCTCTTCACCAGTTGCCTGTCAGCTACGAGGCGACTTGGCTCCTACCTCGGCCGGACTTGCACCGGCTAGTTGCGTCTAGCTTGGCTAGGCGCGCTAAAACGGAAAAGCCGCATTATATGCGACTTTTAATGAGTTAATGTTCTTGTCATCTCGTCCCAGATGCGACGGATGTTATCCAGCGCGATCTTCGTCCCTCGCTTGCATTCTACCATCGTGCACGCCGACGTCGATCAGAGGCCGTGGATTATTACTAGATTATTATATTCCTCTGGATCAGAATTCCATAAGAGCACTTTCCTTAGGGACCAACGCCTTTAGGCAGGCTGGCATTCCAACCAGGTCACCCGCCGGTGACGCTAACGCTCTGTTGCATAGCCGCTCAATCCATCCAAGTCGCCTGCCAACACTTCCTCCCATGCCTTGTCCGCCGCGAGCTGCTTCCGGTAAACCAGCTTGGACATCAGCACGCTGAACTCGTACAGCAGCAGCAATGGCACCGCTACGAGAAAATCGGAAACGAAGTCCGGCGGCGTCACGATCGTCCCTATTGCAATTAGCACAAAATACGAGAGTTTGCGCATGTTCTGCAACCTCTTCGGGTTAAGTATGCGCAGCCTCGTCAGGAACATGATCACGATCGGAAGCTCGAATAGGAGGGACATCGGGATGAGAATGTTGAACATAAACGAAAAATATTGCGACATCCCGTACGTCTCCGTCACCTCCATATGCTTCGCGACATTCGTCGTAAAGTACACGGCCATCGGGAAAACGACAAAATAGGCAAACGCCAGCCCAAGCAAAAACAACAGCAGCGCACCCGGAATATAACGCAGCGCCGCACTCTGTTCTTCCTTGCGCAATCCCGGCTTCACGAACGCCCACAGTTGATAGAAAGCAAACGGGAGCGCGACGATCAAGCTGATAACAAATGCAAATTTCATATAAATGCCGATTCCGTCCCACAGTGAAAAAGCGTGCATCGAGATTCCTTTAGCCGGCTCCACGGATCTCAAATATGTATAGATCGGGTCTGCGCCAAAAAAACCGCCGACCATCGCCAGTACAAGCACGACGAGCACGTAGATGATCCGCTTGCGCAGCTCGCCGAGGTGATCAACCAGCGTCATGTCTTGTTTTTTGGGCATCGCTTTCACCTTTTCGGTTAGTCGGGTAATCTGCCGTTATCGTTGTTGTCGCGGCGGGCTTCAGCCTGTGGCTGGGTCGCCTGCATCCGTGCCGTTTCGGATGGACCAACCTCTTTGCGGGCATGATTCTGTCCATCGTTATCGTCGTCGGACATCATGTATTTGGCCCCGTTCTTAAACTCTCGAAGCGTGCGTCCGAATGCGCGGCCAAGCTCAGGCAGCTTGTTTGGCCCAAACAGCAGCAGCGCCAAGATAACTAACAAAATGACGCCTGTTACGCCAATTCCGTTAAACATTTTCGTTTCCTCCTCAATACTTAAATATATTGCCGTGATAGCTCCTTCCAAAACCGCAGCTCGTTCCCGACTACTCGATCAATCCCGTTCGCTCAATCCCTTCCGTGAACCAGCGTTGCGTCAGCATGTAGACTAACAGCGGCGGCATGATGATCAGGAAGGCAGCGGCCATTTTGGGCCCTTCGGAGATCGGATCTTTATCAAAGCCTGCCGTAAAGTTGACCAGCTTGTTGCCCATCAGTTCTTGTTGAAGCATATTGAGCCTGAGGGATAATGGCTGAAAGTCCTTGCTCAAAAACATCGACGGCTCGTAATACATGTTCCAGTACCAGATGAAGGAAAACAGAAATACAACGATGATCGCCGGGCGCGCCAGCGGAAGCATAATGCGGAAAAACAAGCGTAGTGCGCTCGCTCCGTCCATCTTGGCCGCCTCTTCCAGCGCCTTCGGCTGCGTCATGAAAAACTGCCGGAAAATGATGATGAACAGCGCCCCGCGCAACCCTTGGCCAAACACCGCCGGCACGATGAATACAAACGGCGTGTTTAGCCAGCCGAGCTTGCCGTAAATCGAATACAGCGGGATCATCGTTATTTGCGGCGGCACAAGAAACGTCACGATGATCAGGATGAACGCCAGCGTTTTGCCCGGAAAGTTCAGCCTCGCCAGCGCATACCCCGTGATCGCGCAGGAGACAACCTGCAGGACAGAGCACGTCAGCGCGATCGTGATCGTGTTCATAAACGCTTCCGGGTAGCGCAGCCCGCGCCAGCCGTCGGCCAGGTTTTGCCAGTTCAGCTCCCTCGGAATCCACTGCACGATCGGATCGATCAGGTCGCTGACGGACTTCACCATCGTAGACATCATGTAAAACAGCGGCTGCAAATACAAATAGGCAATGACCGCAAGAATAAAATAAATGACGATTCGGGTTATCCAGCCGTCGCTGACGTGCTGACCCATCAGCAGCTTTTTGACGCGCTGCGCCTGGCGGCTGTGCAGCTTATGGCTAAGCTCCGCTTTCGCCTGCATATAGCTTTCGGTAAGTTTCATCGAAATGCCCCCCTTTTCATCGCTGAACGATACGTAAGCCACAGCGCTACGCCAAGCAGCGCCAAGATGAGGGCAAAATACATCCATGCCAGTGCGCTGGCGTAGCCGTACCCGGTTTGCGGGTTGAACATGTTTGCCCGTACCTGTTCCAGCACCGGGTTAAACGGAAATGTGAACAAATCGACGATTGTGAACACCGCGTTCAGCCCGATGAACGGCACCATGCCCGGTAGCGTTATTTTCCAGAAGCTTTCCCATGGGGTTGCCCCGTCGATGCGGATCGCTTCGTACACCGTCTTCGGAATCGTCTGATAACCTGCGATAAAGATCAAAATCTGCACTCCGGAATACCACAGGATGATGACCGCCCGGTTTAGCACGCTCAGCACCGGTTCGGCGATGCGCGGGCCGACGTACTCCCGTACAATCCCTTCCAGATTGTATTGCGCGATGAACGGCAGCTTGCCCGCCCCTTGGCCGAACAGCTCCATCAGCACCTGGCCGGTGGCGAAAATGACCGGCAGGAAAAAAATCGCCCGGATCATCGTCCGCCCCGGCATCTTCTGGTTCAGCAGCAAGGACACCAGGAAGGAGAAAATGAGAATGAGCGGGATAATTAGCAGCATTTCCTGGAAATACGTAATCAACTGGATCGGATACACGTTATCTTCCATCAGCGCCCGCCGGAAATTGTCCAGGCCGACCCAGTCGTACTCGAAGCCGCCGCCCTTCAGCCGCACATGGTTGAAGCTGTTGAACAGCGACCACCCGACCGGGAAGGCGACAAAGGCGGCAAACCCGATCGCCCACGGCAGCATGAACAGGTAGCCGGTGCCGTAGTCTTTCCAGCGGTAGCGCAAGTAACCTTTGCGTCTTGGTGTATTTATCTGTTCCGGCTTACTCATGGCGCACTCCCTCCTTTCGTCACCTTAAAGCGGTTCGTATTGTAATCGACGGTGACCCGGCTGCCGTCGTCGTAGGTGACGGCGTAGACCCCTTCGGCTTGTTTCTCGTGGCGGATCATCCGGCGATGGACGAGGGGCGCGAGCTCGTCAAATGTCTTGTACTCTTCGATGACGCGGTCTTTCCACACCGCAAATTCGCTGCTATATAGATCGTCGTAATTCGTTCCTTTCAATTCGCGGCTGCGTTCGTACGTCAGGCGAAACGACGGGATGGCGCCGTATTCGATCGCTTTCAGCTGCTCCTTGCCATATTGGCTGCGCATATTGCCTTCCACGCCCGTATACAGCAGCGACCCATGCACCGCCATCGGATAAAACGGCACCGTTTCGTCGACCACAAAGTCGTAGCTGGACTCCAGCGGGAACCGCGTCAGCAAGTCGCTCGAAGCCAGCGCATAATCGTTGCCGCGGTTCGTGGCCGCCAGACCCATCCGCGCTTTTGTGTAGGACAGGAGCTGTGCATACAGGTACGCCGTATCTTCCCGCTCAAGCGCTTGCTTGTTGTAATCGCGGAAGACGGTGCCGCCGACCCCGTTATAAAGAATGCCGCTTACCCCAAGCTCGGCGAGCCGGTCGATCGTCTCTTTCGCCGAGCGGACCGCCGTTACCGGATTCAGCAGGAAATTTACGCCTTTTCGGTCGTGGAACACGGTCGTGTCGATGCTGCGGATGCCTTCCGTTTTCATCGAAACGTCCGTTTTGCCGATTTTCATCCACGTCAAATCGTCTTCGAACAGCACCGGGATGCCGCGTGTTTTCATCGCCGCGGTAAACCGCTCCGCTCCTTGCGCGCCGCCAAGCTTCGTCTGCACCGGAAAGCGCCGGTCGCTTCCGGTGAAACCGCCGTCCTGCCAGCCCTGGAACTGGATGCGCAGGTTTTTGACGCCTTGGTCTGCAAGCGCGGAAACCATCTCTTCCGCTTGCGCAAACGTCGTGGCCGGGATATAGCGGTTGCCTCCGAACACATCCTTCGTGCCGCCGCCAACGAGGCCAAGCAGCATAGGCACATGCTCCGCCGGCGGCAGTGATGGCGGCAGCTGCGTCGTCTCCAGCAAGTAGTCGCGGTACGTTTGCGCCATGCCGCTGTAATTCGCGGCGTCCCCGGAAAGCAGCCGATATTCGACCTTGCGGTCCTGCCGGATCCGCTCCTTCTGCACCGAGTTGATCGGCGGGGCCATCGTGCTCACTTTGCGCAAATATTCCTCGCGATACACGAATTTCGCCGCGATCGAATGGTACGACGTCTGTACCCCGGCCGGCATCGCCGTAATCCGCGTCGTCGCTTTGCCGTCCTTGACGATGGCCGCGTACGCCTGGTCGCCGCGTTTTAAGCCAAACACCGGGTAGGCGACCGCTTCGCGGGGGATGTCCCGTTCCTGCAAGTTCGCCGGATCGTCGTCATAGATCATGTAATCGTACCGGTTGCCGCTTGGCGGGTGGCTGCGGTCGTAATAGATCAAACCGCCCGGTCCGTCCGGCACGAACAGGTAGCCCGCTTCCTCCGTGCCGGATACCGCCCCGAAAAACGGCAGCAGCTGCAGCGTGAACAAGCGGTTGTCGCCGCTTTCCTCGATGCCCTGCGACGGCACCGTCACTTCCAGCCCGTGGTCCGTGAGCTCGTAGCGGATGGCCAGCGCAAGTCCCAGCTTCGGGTAGCGGTACGTGACTTCGATGCCGCGGTCGGTTCTAACGAAGCGTTTGTCCAGCTTCGCGTCGAGCGCGTTCGTCATGTTCCGCTGCGTTTTGCCCGCGGTGACGTATTCCAGCACGAACGGCGACTCCAGGTTGGTCCGCAGCAGCCCTTTGACGGTCTCCTGCTCCAGCTTCGCTTTCGCCGGATTGCTGCGCCAGAGGAAGCCCGTTTGCTTACTCCGCACAGCAATTTGCGTCGTATCCGGTTGAAACAGCAGCGTGAAGCGGCTATTCTCTGCCACGGCGGCGAAGCCTTCGCGGTCGAGCGGTCCCGACGTCCACGCCTCGCCCTCGGCAAGCGGGACAAACGTCTGCGTCCGCGGGGCAATGCCCATCTCGCCGAGCTGAGGCAGCCGCTCGCGGTTTGCGATGACGAGGATCGTGATGACCAGAATCGCCACGACGGCGATGATAAGCGTGTAGCGCTGCCAAGCGCGCTTCGGCCAAAAGTTAAAGCCAACCTTCTCCGGGTTGTGCGGCCGCCCTACATCAGCCATTGAACGTCACCTCCCGGTAAATTTGCTTCATAAAGTCGAATAGGTTGTAGCCGAGCCCGGACAAAATGACGAGAAAAATCCAGATGACCACAATCGTAGCCAGCGTAATGGCCGCATTTTTGGCCGCTTCGAGGAAATCGAAGTTGTGAATGACCTGCGTCATGATGAACAGCAGCACGAGGATCCAGATCCACATCATTTGGATGATCGCGTCAACGATGATCCTCTCTTCCAACACAACGATGTTCGAGAGCACGATCGCCGGGATCATCAGCACTATGTACGGCACAAGCGCAAAAGCGCTCGCCTGCAGCACTTCGCGGAATCGTCCTTCCCCACCTTTCACGGCGCTCACCAAGTAGTTGGCGACGATCCAGGTCAGCCACGGCACGAGCAGCACGCCCACCTCCAAAGCGAGATTCACTTTGCTCAGATCGTACGGATGGAAAATAAATCCCATGCCGTAGATGGAAACGAGGCGAATGACGACCGTGAACAGGACAATGGTAAAAATCATCGACCACGACACTTTGCGTTCCTTCAGACGGTAAAAGCCTTCGTACGGGTGAAGCATGAGGTACAGCGCGTCTTTCGCTTCCCGCCCGTACCGGGCCGCAAACGGCGGCCACGACCGGCCGGACGCGTAGCTCCCGGCCCGTTTCACCGCGAAACGGAGCAGCCACGCAGCGCCAATGAGCAGCACAAACGCGTACATCAGGTACTTCTGAATCCAATCGTAACGTACGTTCCAGAACGCCTCCGAATAGCCGGCGGCATCGTACGAATCTTCAAAATGAGCCATCGCCGCTTCGTAACGCTTCTCGTGCAGGGCAATTTCGCCCAGCCCGTTGTACGGCAGGTTCATCATGCCGTTTTGCTGCATGACCGCCTCCCAATACGGCTTGCTTTCCTCGTAGCTGCCTTCGTAATACAGCTTCGCTGCGGTGAGAAACGCTTCGCCAAACGCTGTCCGCTCGTACACTTGCACCAGGTTCAGGCTGCTGTCGGCGACCCAAAGCTCCTTTTTGCTGTTGACGGCCAGGCTCGTCGGGAAATTGACAATGCCGCGCTGATGCGCCGATTTATCCGTATCGCCGAAGTAAATAAGCGCGTTGCCAAACGGGTCGTAGATCGAAATTTCCCCCAGCTCGCCGTTCATCCCGTACAGGAAACGATCCGTATCGATCGCCGTATCGACCAGCTTGATTTCGTCAAACGGCTTGTTTTGAAAGGCGTCGGCGCCTCCGGCGTTCAGCTTCTTGATTTGGCCCCGGTATACGCCGGTGCTCGTTGTCAGCAAAAAGCCGTCGCCGGAAAGCGTCACATTTTCGATCGTGCCCGGGCGCCGGGCGATTTCCTTCTCCATTTGCGTCCGGTTGAAAAGTGTTCGTTTCAGCCGCGTCAGCCAGTCCAGCTCGGTTTTGTTTGCGCCGAAAAAGCCGGTAAATTGCCCTTGTCCGTTCATCCGCAGAAGCCCCTGGTACGAATCTTTGACGACGACGTACAGGACGCCGCGGTTATCGACGACAAGCTTCGTGGGCACATAATAATAGCTTTCCGGCAGCAATGGCGACTGCGGCTTGCTCAGCGAGCGCACAAATTTGCCGTCAGCGCCGAACACCGCAACGCGCTTGTTGCCCGTATCGGCGACGTAAATCGTGCCGTCCTTGGCTACGAACACGCCTTCTGGCGCATTCAACGCCCCTTCACCAGCCCCTTCGCCAGCCGAGGCGCCGATCGAGCGAAGAAACCGCCCGCGCGGATCGAACTCGGCGATACGGTTGTTGCCGGTATCCGCCACGTAGACGTGATCGTCGGCAGCGATAAACAAATCGCTTGGCGCCGAAAGTGGCACGTCGATGTCGGCGTAACCGATCACCCGACTCGGTTCGTACAGCGGCTGAATGCGCATCGGCCGGCCGGTTTCCTGGTCGATAAACCAGGTGCTGTACGGCAGGCGTGCCGAAGCATTGCCCGGGAACAGCAGCGTAGTCAGGACTGTGGCTAGGATGACCACGGCGACAATGAACCGCGTCCGCATCTATTTCACCCCCGAATGCAGCATCGTCTGGATCATTTTGCGCTGGAACAGGAGGAACATGATCAAATTCGGGAGGAAGAGCAGCAGCGCCGCCGCTGCGGCCATGCTTTGGCCGGCCACGCTGTTTTGCAGGTTGGCCGTCAAGCTCGTCACATAAAAAGCGAGCGTCTTCATCGTCTCCTTCGTCGTGTAGAGTGTCGAGCCTTCGCCGTCCAGGTACACCGCCTGGAACGTAATGATCGCTACTGTCGCCACCGCGGGCGCTGTGAGCGGGATGACGATCCGCAGGAAGATATACATATCGCTCGCCCCGTCCAGCTTGGCCGCTTCAAGGAGCGAGTCGGGAATTTGATCGATGAACTGCTTCATCAAAAACACCGCCACCGGCGAAGCGAGAAACGGCAGCACATGCGCCAAATACGTGTTCGTAATCCCCAGACTGCTGACGATCAAATAGCGCGGAATCGCCACCGTCTCCGGCGCAAACATAAGCGACAGCATAATAAGCGCCATCACGAGCGCCTTAAAATGAAACCGGTGCTTGGACAATACATACCCGGCCATCGTACTGACAAGAATAACGAGCGCAAGCGACAGCGAAACGACGATGACGCTGTTGAACAAATACCGCGTAAACGGCACGACGCCCGCGCCCGCATGCAGAAATAGCTGCTCGAAGTTGCGCATCGTCGGCTCCTTCACCCAAATCGTCGGCGGAAACAAAAACAGCTCATTCAGCGGTTTCAACGCGTTATTGAACAAGAAAATAATCGGCAGCAGCATAAACGCCGCCAGCCCGGTAAAACAGACGACAAGCAGCGACCGGGAAACGGAGATCCGCCGGAGCCGCGTCAGCCCCGAAACATAAAGACTCGCCATCGGATTATTCCCCCTCCTTTGTCGCAAACAAACGATAGCAAAAGCGCATGATCAAATACGACAGGACAAGCAGCGCCACGGACACCGCCGAAGCGTAGCCCCATTCGTAGCGCAAAAACGCATAGTCGTCGATATGGTTTGTCATTAAATGCCCTGAATAACTCGGTGTAATCGGCATCCCGGTAAGCTGCGTCGAAATCGCCCCCGCTTTCAGCGTGCCGACGATCGCCATGACGGCGCTGAACAGCATTTGCGGTTTCATCGACGGGATCGTGATGTAATACACTTCCTGCAGCGCGTTTTTGATCCCGTCGATCCGCCCGGCTTCGTACAGCTCGGTGTTCACCGTCTGCAAACCCCCGAGCATCGCCAGAAAGCCAACCCCCATGCTTGTCCACATCGTAACGAGGATCATGATGTTCATCAAATACGCCGGATCCTGCAGCCATAATTGCGGCGTTTCGATGAAACCGAGCTTTAACAGCAGGTTATTCAAGTAACCGACCCGGTCCCCGCTGAATGTGGCGATCCAAATGACGGACAGCGCCACGCCGCCGGCCATCGACGGAGCATAGAACGCAAGGGTAAAATAGTCCCGCACACGCTTAGGCAATTGGTGAATGAGCCAGGCGAACACAAACGACAGCACGTACCCGCCGGGCCCGACAATGAGCGCAAATTTGAACGTGTTCGGCAGCGTATATTTCATAAAAACGATATCCTGCGTCACCAAAGCGATAAAATTGTCCACCCCAACGAACTTGGGAAAGGCGAAGCCGTTAAAGGAGGTGACGCTTAACCCGGCCGCCATGAGCACCGGAATGAGGATGAAGCAGCCAAAGGCGAGAAGAAACGGCGCCAAAAACAAATACGACATCCGGTCGCGCCAACATTCCCGCAAAAATTGACGAAATCTGCGCACGAAACGGGGGCCGCCTAAAGGTGCCCGTTCCGAGGACGGACGATACACTCGGCCGGTTTCAGGGCCGGAGGCAGAGGGTTCGGCCGTCAGAAGAGGCGAAGTAGCTGTTCGCTTCGAGGTAGAAAGGACGGCATCGGTTTGTTTTTCAAAAGTTAATCCGCTATTGTTCCTCTTCATGGCTGATCCCCTCCCTCTCGATGATCCAACGGTACATGCAAATCCGTCCCCGGCCCAAAGCCGAATTCCTTCTGCTTGCGGGCCATTTCCCGCTGCAGCGAGCTTGCCGCTTTGTCGAGCGCTTCTTTCGGCGGCATGCCCTGCAGCACGGTGTTGTTCCAGGCAAAGTCCATCTCCCGACCAAGGAAATAATAGCCCGGCACGTACGGCATGTTTTTACCCCAGCGGCCTTGCTCGGCGAGCACCTCCATATCTTCGCTCGGCCACGGCACGTAGCGGAGCGCCTCGATGTTGGCAGGGTTCCAGCGGTATTCGATGCCGGCGAACGATTCGATGTCGCTTGCAAACTGCGCCTGCACCGGCGCCGAGGTCCACCAATCGAGGAATGACCACGCCTCTTCTTGGCGTTTGCTTTTGGCCATCACCATCCCCGCCGACGTATTTTGCGCCGACCAGCGGACGACTTGCCCGTCAGCTCCCCTTAATCCCGGCAGCGGCGCCATCTTCCACTTCCCCATAATTTCCGGCGCAGCGACGGTAAGCTGGATGTACGTATTGAAGTCGGCGATGCCGATCGGGATGTCGCCAAAGCGGAAATGGTTGAAAAACGCCGGCACTTCCTTCGGCATATCCGACTTGACAAACCAATCGGTCCAGCGCTGAAACGCCGCTTGCCCCGCTTTGCTGTCGATCGTCGTCTCCATTCCGTCCGCCGTATAAAATTCCGCCCCCTGCTGGTAAAACGGCAGGACGAATTCCTTCGCCGGATAATAGACGGTCATCCCGTTTTCCTGCAGCGTCGGCAAGAGATCGAGCAAATCGTCCCAAGTATCCGGCGGTGTGAGCCCTAGCCGGTCCAGCACGTCAGTCCGATAAAACATCACCATAAACGACTGCGTTTCCGGCAGCGCGTACGTCCCCCCGTTATACGTATACGACCGCATGACGCCGTGGTGAAACCGCTTTGCGACTTCGGCAAAACCCGGCATCGCGGACAAATCCGCCGCCGCCCCGCGCATCGCGTAGTCGACCGGCGTTTCCATCCCGAGACCGAGCGCCACGTCCGGCTGGTCCCCGGCGGCGTTGCCGAGCATAAGCACGTTCGTGCTTGGCATCAGATTGACGTTGACGCGGATGCCGGTTTTCGGCGTAAAGTCCGATTCGATCATCTGCTGCAGCAGATCGACGTAATCCCGGCCCCGCTGCACCCAGACGGTGAGCGCTTCCGCGTCGTTCAAATCTTTCGAATCGTAGCTTTGGAAAAAGGTACGGGCAAAATTCACTGCACTGTAGCGGATTTTATCCCACAGGTTCGGCGCCGTCCGCCCCGAGTCGGCCCTCGGCGTCCGCACGACGATTGAATCGAGCAGCACCCCTTGGCTTTCCATCGGCCGAATCCACGTGTTGATGATCGTTTGGATGTCGGCAAACGTTTCCACCCGGTTCGGGATGTCGTTTACATCGTCCAGCATCTGCTGCAAGCTGTTCATCGCCGATGAAATCGCCGTCGTCGGATCGGTCACCTGCTGGTTCAAGCCGTCGATGTAATCGCGCGCCGTCCGCAGCCGCTCCAGCACGTCCGCCAGCTTCGCTTCGATCCCCGGATCGTACGCCCTCACGTCCCAAGTGCGCCCGGTATCCAGATTCGCGCTGCTGCCGCTCCCGTAGTTTCCGGAGATGACGCGGATGTCCCGCTCGATCGCGCTAAGCTCCGTCATCGCGTCCTGCAGCGCCTCAACCGCCGGCGCGAGCGGCGAACGGTCGGCGATCATCCGCAGCCGGTGCGTCCCGCCTGCAAGATGGAACAGATACGGCTTGCCCGCCGTATCCGCCAGCGAACGAAGTGTAAGTTCCGTATTGGCCGGCAGCGCGTAGCGGAGCATTTCCCGAAACGGCACCCGGTCGTCGAGCAGAATGGTCCGGTAGGCCTTCGCCTTGCCGTTGTACCCTTGAAAATAGTTCAGATCGATCGCATACCAGCCCGTTTCCGGCACGGTAAATTCCCACTCGATCGCATCGCCGGCCTGCATCCAGCGGTCGCCGCCGATGGCGTTGTATACGATCCGCCCTTCCGGGTCCGGCGACGCAAACGGCTCGGCTACGCTTTGCGTCTGGATGCCGATCGCCGATTTGCCGGCGTATTGCTCCGCTTCGATCACGGCAAACCAGTCGCTTCCCGCCGAACTCGCCCCCGACGCCCCGGCGTCGCCCGCGCCCGCGTCCGCCGCATACTCGGCATACGCCGGGATCTTCTCCGGCGACGCCAGCGTCAGCGACGCCAGTGCCACCGGCTCCCGTCCGCCCGTGAGGCGGATCGTATGCCGCCCCTTGCCAAGCGGCCACAGCAGCGGCTCGGACGATGCGGCATAATCCGCCGCCTGCGCAGTACGCCAGCCGCCAAGCTCCTCCTGGACGGGGCGGATTTCGTTGCCTAGCGCGTTGCGGTCGTACGGATGCTTCCCGTCCTTCCACCACCGCGCCAGCGTTACCCGCTCGGCTTCCCGGTACGGGTAGCGGCCGTCGATCTGCACGCCGCGCACGACGTTCGCAAAGCTGCCCTTCAGCGGCATATATTCGAACGCCAGCGTATACAGGCCGTCCTGCGGCACGTCGACGGTCCATTCCAGCCAGCCCCGGGGCTCAGTCCAATCGACGGCATCCCCTTCTGGCCCGTCGTTGCGCACCGCTACTTCGACTTCCGCCGAAGCCGCCGAATACGACGCCGCCCGGATCACGATTGGCGCAATGTCCCGTGCCTCCGGCAACGCCTGCGCTTGCTCGCTGCGCAGCCACGCCCCATAACTCGGGGGCGTCTTCTGCGCCTCCGGTCCGCCTTCCTTCGTTCCAAGCGGGACAGCGCTCGCCTCAACGACAGGGAAAACCCGCTCCTCCCGTACCGTATTCCGCCATCCCCAAACAGCTGCAACCGCCAGAACGATCCCAAACAGGAGAATCCCGCGTTTTCTCCATATGCTCCCGCTCCGGCGCCTCATGCCGAAACCTCCCGCCCGGCAGTAAGCGATTCACCGCTCTCCCGCTCGAACAGATGCGCCTTGTCCATCCGCAGTACGAGCCTTACGGTATCGCCAACCCGGACCGGCGTATGCGCATCGGCCCGCGAAACGATCACCGTCCCGCCCGCATCGGCGTGCACGAACGTATCCGAACCCATCGGCTCCTTCATCTCCACCGTCGCCGGAACTTCCCAATCGGCATACGCCTCCGTCTGCAGCGCCGCCGCCTCGCACAGCACGTGCTCCGGACGCAGCCCGAGCACCACCTGCCGCAGGTTCGCGCTCGTCCCGCGCACATGACGCGCACAGCTTTCCGGCAGCCGCAGCTTCATCCGCCGGTTCTCGAAGTATACCCCGTCGGCATGGGCGGCGATCGCCCCGTCGATAAAATTCATTTGCGGCGTGCCGATAAACCCGGCGACAAACAGATTGCACGGTTCATCGTACAGCGTCTGCGGGGCGGCCACCTGTTGAATTTTGCCGCCCTTCATGACGACGATCCGCGTCCCCATCGTCATCGCCTCTGTCTGGTCGTGTGTCACATACACAAACGTCGTCCGCAGTTGGCTGTGCATTTTAATAATTTCCGTGCGCGTTTGCGCCCGCAGTTTGGCGTCCAAATTGGAAAGCGGCTCATCCATCAAGAACGCCTTCGGCTCCCGCACGAGCGCCCGGCCGAGCGCTACCCGCTGCTTCTGGCCCCCCGAAAGCTGCGCCGGCCGCTTCGTCAACAAGTGCGAAATTTCCAGCATTTTGGCCGCACGGCTCACGCGCAGCTCCACTTCATGCTTGGCTACTTTCCGCAGTTGCAAACCAAGCGCCATATTGTCGTAAACCGACAAGTTCGGATAAAGCGCATAATTTTGAAACACCATCGCAATGTCCCGGTCTTTGGGCGACACATAGTTCGTAAACTTGCCGTCGATATAAATATCTCCCCGGGAAACTTCCTCTAGCCCCGCCAGCATCCGCAGCGTCGTCGATTTGCCGCACCCGGACGGACCGACCATGACGAGAAATTCCCCGTCGGCAACGTCCAGATGAAAGTCATTCACCGAAGGAACCGCTTCCCCTTTGTAATATTTGTACACATGTTGAAAAGCTATGCTCCCCACTATCCAAGCCACCTTTCGTTTTCCAAAGCTTTCAGTCAAAGTTTCTTGAAAAACATGACGTCTCGCCTGCAATTTTGCAATCGTTCATATATAAATGGTTGTTTTGCCATAGATTACATTTCGCAAAAACAACTCTTGCGCCGCATCATCGACCGCAGCGCAAGAGCAAAAAAGAGAAAGCCGATCCCCGATTAACAAATGAACCAGTTGCGCCCTACAAGTTGCTAACTAAAACTCTTGCATCGTAAGTACCAAATAACGCGTCAGGATTGTGAACAAGAGCCGTTAACCTTCCATTTGTATCATTTAGAGCATTGAAACCGCCCAATGCTACGGATTCCGGCACATTAACGCGATCCAGCAACGTCGCTCTCTTGGCATTCTTCAAATAGAAGTCAGCTTGACCAACTGGATCAGCGCCAAAATAAATTCCATGTATCCGTGGATAACTAAATTTATTGGCAGCATTTTCAATAACCGCCTGCGTAATATCTAAACATGTCGTGGCATGACCAACAAACTCAGGATGTACAATGAAAGTGTTAGATACGCTGTTTGCGGCATCATGTGCAGCAATCCGAATCAGTTTGTTCATCGTTACATTTCTTCTAAAACGAAATTCAATTTTTGAGCTTTGGATCGTATTAACCGTGAGATCAACGAAAGCGTCAGCATCAATCGATAACTCATCAAAATGATTATCATACAAAGCGAATGAGTCTAGATTTAGTTTGTTTGTTGATGCTAGTTCATCTTGTGATTTAACGGCACGCGGAACAGACACGGTATTGTTATAAATTTGAATGCCGCCGCACGGAGCCTTATAAAAATGAACAAGCGACTTGTAAGTATTCGGAAGATTTACATCGTTCGACGTAATATAGGTGTTGTCATAATAGTTGATGTTATTCCCGTTTCCCGCAACAAGATCATAGCCGATCGTGCTATCATTTGTTGTGAGAATCATTGCCTGCGGCGCTCTAGTCCACGATGGGTTTAAGCCTGCTGCCGATATTTGTGCATCGGTCGGGAATGGCAACATTTCGACAATATTATCGTGAACCTGAACATTTAATAATGTCGCACCGGTCCAAACATCCAAAACACTGAACTGACGATGCACTTTACATTTCAATCCGGATACCTCAATACTGGAAATATCGGGAGTTTCAACTGTTATGGCCGCAATGATGTGACTATTCCGATAACCATAAATGGTAGAGTCTTTGAAGTATGAATCGCTGTTATGCAACTCAACAGGACACGCATTTAAACGGCCGTTCACTGTGGTCATTTCGAAACTGCAGTTGGCAATTTTTGTCGCTTTTGCTTTGCCATAAATTGTTGAATGATCATCATTGTCCGAGTTATCCAACATCAAGTTCTTGAACTTAACGCCATCAATCTCAATGTCTTCTCCGCCAGTAACAATTGCGTTTGGCGTATCGCCGTTTTGAATCGTGATATCTTTAATTTTTGCGCGATATGAAGTTTCCAGGTAGATCGGAATGCGTAGTTTATATCCTCCAATACGCTTTCCGGCCAAAGCTAAGTCAATACTGCCATTACCGTAAATGTTGTAATTTTCTACCGGGGTAAAATTACCGCTAACTCCATTGACATCAGTGAAGACCATAAAATCTTTATTATCAAAAAATGCGCCTACTTTGAGCGTTCCTTGGATTTCATAATCCACATTAGAGAATAGCGGTATCATCCCGGCGCTGAATGACGAAACTTCCGAATAATTCGCATAGGAATTTAGCAAGAAAGTGTCTTTCTTCTTAACTAACCACTTCATACCTAAGTTTCTAGCGAATACCGCCGCTTTTTCACAAGCTAACCGAGCATCCGTTGCGCCTGTCGGATCTGCTCCGAAAACCTTCGGGTCAATATATCCTTTCGAGAATACGGGAATCCAACGTCCTGTTACGCTGTTGTCGGATATAATTGCGTAATCGGCATCTGTCTCCGTGCTCGCCGCATCCCATATATACAATTGGTCGATCCAGCGGATGTTTGAATTGTAATGCAGGACTCGTACTTGTTGACCGTTCATGCTGATGTTTAATGCTTTAAGGTCTGCAATCGTTGACACGTATTGTTCCGGCATATCATTGATTTGCTTTTTCTTTTTCACTTTCTCATCGTCTTTCCCCAGCAAAACGCTATCTCCGTTGACGGTTAATATCGTACTCGCCGTTACGGCTGCGCCGATCGCCCCGATCGACGCCAGCAGCTTTCTCCTGCTGATCAAAGGCGATGCAAATTCCTCCGGTTGCCGATCTGCTGCGCTTCGCACTCCCTCTTCATGCTGCCGCACTTCATCGTTCATCCCCTTGTTCATGTCCATTCCTCCTAAACCGGAATTGTTCGGTTGCAAGAATTCAAATCGGACATCGTTTCAAACAGTCGGATTAATCCAGTCCAAACGCTTTTCTCGCATCGACGACAATTTTATTATTGTATTGATCGGCCGCCGCCTGCATCGTGCTGAGATCTTTCGTGTTCCTGAAAAATTCGTCAAGGTTTGTATTCGCCTGATACCAATCCCACTCCAGAATGGCCGGATCTTTTGTATAAGAGCCTATTTCCGCGGTTCTTTTGATCGCGTCGACGTTTTTCCCTTTCCAGACATCCACCTGATCGTAATAGGAAGCCAATTCCGGATCGTCAACGAAAGCTACCGATCCACTTTCAATCATTCTTTTTTGCGTTTCCAGCTCGTATTGGAATGCCAGCCATAAAAACGCTTCTTCTTTATGCTTGGACGATTTCATAATCGCATAAGGCCCGTTCAAATGCATGGTCGCTTGCATTTTTTTGCCTTTTGGCATCGGCAGGACGTCCCATTCGAATTTGGCGTTTTCGTTATATCCCGGCACATACCAATCGGCCCCGATCCCAAACAACGATTTGCCTGCCAGAAAATTATTCGCCGCGTCCCATCCATATTTCGCCGCTTCTTCAGGTGTAGCCCGCACATGCCATTTATAGACAAGGTCTTTAACCCATTGCAAATCGGCGGCAACTTCGGGTGTATTTAACACACTCTTCGTCAAATCTTCATTCATGAAACGGAAATTGGGTGAACTGCCGTTGGCAACCGAAACCATCATTCCTAACCAATAATCAAAAGACGAATCGTACGATAACCCGTATTCCCCGGCGTTGATATCGGTCGCTTTTTTGGCCATTTCAAGAAAATCATCATACGTCCAGTCATTGGATGGCATTTCCATCCCGTGTTTCGCCAGCATATCTTTATTTACCGCAATCCAGAGCGGTACGTCCGACACCGGGAGAGCGTACGTTTTATCGCCCAATTTATATATATTTTTAAAATCGTTTCTTACTTTGGCGTTTTTGAATACTTCATTTTTCTCCATGTACGGCGTCAATTCTTCAAGCAAATCCTGCTTGACAAAACTCGTCATATTGTCCACGATCGCCAAATCCGGCGAATCGTTTCCGGCCACCATGGAAACTACCGTACCTAGAACATCGTTATTTACGACAGGTTCAATCGTAATCCAAGGGTACTTCTCATGAAACTTATCAAATTCTTTTTGAGCTTGGCCCACATAATATGTAACGTACTTTAAAGTGACAGGCTCCTTCTTCTCCGGCGGCGTCTCCTGCTTTTCCGCTTCCGGTTTTGCACTTTCTGACTCTTGCTTTTCGGTTTTTTGTGAATTGTCCGGTTCTTCCGCGGTTTGTTTGGAACACGCCGCCAAAAATAAAGTAAGCATCAACAATACCGTCATTACGAGTGGTACAAACTTGCGATTTTTCATCGTTTCACGCCTCCTGATTTTTCATTTCCCGAAATGATGATGTCAAACTGTTGTTTCTCTAACTGACAAAATCGCCGCCCCCCGACACCCCTCTCTTTTTTTGAAAATGCTTTCACACATGAAATATAACACTCGTTATATTTTTTTGTCAACAAAGAAATCCTTTATATTTTGGACTATAATTTTCGATGTGCTAATACATTTATGTTCGGAATCCTAGTTTATATTTATTTCGTTATGCGGCATTACACTTGAACGCAGGCCGAACTAGGTTAACGAACCAGGAAAAAATTCAATGGCAAATTTAGAGTATATCCTTGTCGTAAACCTTCATCCGCCTTGAATCTGCACCTGTTTTGATGGCAGTAAACGCACTTAAAGTGATGTAGTTCACTCTTCCCATTTGCCGCTCATAAAGGTTTTTCCGTTTCAAAGAAATCATTACGTTCGTAACTTTATGTACACAACATTATTTTTTCATGGAGATTCCGAATTGGTTTTTGTTCGTGATTTGGTACGGAGTAAGTTGGAATTGACGAAATGGGATGGAGAGGGTTAATATATTACTATCGTTATGTTTGAAGAAATGTTTCTGGCCGAAGCCTACCCGATGAAAAATACGTTCATGATCAAGCGGAAGCGCTTTACTTGCAGGCAGAAATTGCCCAGCTTCGCTATAAACTTATACTTTCTTCACTCTTGAAAAAATGCATGTTAAGGAGTGCGCCGTGGTTACCAAAAAAGAAATCGCTGATTACCTTGGCATTTCTCGGGCTGCCGTCTCGCTGGTATTGAACAATACCCCAAGCAGCACGATATCCGCCAGCACAAGAAACAAGATTTTGCAAGCCGCCAAAGAACTCGGATACGGGGATGCCGACATCATCCCGAAAATCTGTTACGTTTTATACGGCCGCGAAGCGAATGATCCGCGTTATATGAACGATTTGCAAATTATTGAGGATACGGCAAGCCGTTATAATTACGGGACGCTATTTCTGAATGTATCCCCGGAGCCGGAGTCGCTGGATAAACTGCAAAGACTGCTTGACCATCAAGAAATTAAAGGATTCGTCATATCCGGAGATGTGGACGAAACGATTCTGGATATGATCCAGTCGGCCAACGTTTCGTATATTCTCTATGGCTTCCCGCTGGAAGAAAACAAAAAAAACGTCAACTACGTCGCTACCGACGACAAGAAACTAGCCTATGAGGCAACGAATTATTTGATTTCCCTTGGCCATAGGCGGATCGCCCTGTTTCTCGGAAGCATGGGTTACAAAATCCACCAAAACGGCTTGGAAGGTTATACGCAAGCGCTGCAGGACGCCGGCATCGATATCGATAAATCGCTTGTGCAAATCAGCAACGAAGAAGATGGTTACGAGTTGTGCAAACGAGCCCACTTTCTTCAACTGGACTACACGGCGGCGTTTTGCGCCAATACGGTTATCCAGTTCGGCGCCCTGCAATGGCTTAAAGACTCTGGCATCGCGGTACCGCAAAGCGTCAGTCTCGTTGGCTCCGGCTTAACCGAACTGGCGCAAATCAGCGTACCAAAGCTGACAACCTTCTATATTCCGGCCACGGAAAGGGAGTCGATTGTAACCCATCTGCTCGATATTATCCATAGTCGCGACAAAACCGCCAAAACGTATTATATCGACAATTTTGCCCTACACAAAGGCGGAACGGCGGGCGTTAGAAGTAAGCAACCTTAGATCTGTTGCTCGGATTCCGGATTGGGATCAATAAAGCGCTAAGCGGCTCATTCCACGCTAAGGACAAAAACCGGTAAGCTTTACGCCGTCAATTGGCGTCGAACGCAACGGGTAAGGAGCCTCGAAAGAACAAGCGAAGACGATAAGTTTAGCAGGACGGAGGAGAAAGCATCATCCGCCAAATTGAGATGGTTAAGCCACCCGGTTAATGAATGAGACCCATGGTATTAACAAAATAGAGCTCCATGTTAATGGAGAGAGCCCTCTCGAATGTGGTGGTTCGGGAAGGGGATTAAGTCGGAAGTCCCTTTCTCTTCCCAGGCGATTTTGGGGTACTTTATGTGAAAATAAAAGTAAAACGAGCGCCTCGGTACGATGGGGTTGCACACGAGGTCATTGCCTCAAAAAGCCCATCCGGGAGGTCGCTCTACTATGAAAGCTCAAGACAAAGCCATATAATTATAAACAACTTTGCTGTAAGGGAGTTGTTTAATATTATCCCCTTACACTAAAAATTTATATGTTGTAAAAATAAAAAAGCAGTACCTTGACCGAAGGATCGGTAAAGGTACTGCTTCTGCTTGGCGACGTCCTACTCTCCCAGGATCCTGCGATCCAAGTACCATCGGCGCTGGAGGGCTTAACGGTCGTGTTCGGGATGGGTACGCGTGGAACCCCTCCGCCATCGNTGCTTGGCGACGTCCTACTCTCCCAGGATCCTGCGATCCAAGTACCATCGGCGCTGGAGGGCTTAACGGTCGTGTTCGGGATGGGTACGCGTGGAACCCCTCCGCCATCGCCACCAAACGTGCTATCGCTCATCGCGAAAGCGTGCAATTTAATCAGGTTGCAGCATCGCCAAATGCCGCGAAAACAACGTTCACCCGAATCGCGCTTGGCGGTTCGAGCGTTCATCATTATTCCCTGAAAACTAGATGCGAAAGTAAGTGATAAGATTAGTCATCCTTGTTGCCGGGGCCCCCGCAAAGTACTCGGAATAAGCTCCGAAGCATTTGCTTCACTTTGTGGGGTAAATTAGTTAAGCCCTCGACCGATTAGTATTCGTCAGCTGCACGCATTG
>NZ_JBVYOJ010000040.1:0-24784 GCF_056120465.1 Paenibacillus sp. sgz302148 | reverse complement strand
GGCGTAGGAAATTTGAGAGGAGCTGTCCTTAGTACGAGAGGACCGGGATGGACGTACCGCTGGTGTACCAGTTGTTCCGCCAGGAGCATCGCTGGGTAGCCAAGTACGGGAGGGATAAGCGCTGAAAGCATCTAAGCGTGAAGCCCCCCTCAAGATGAGATTTCCCAATTCGTAAGACCCCTTGAAGACGACGAGGTTGATAGGTTCGGGGTAGAAGCGCAGCAATGTGTGCAGCTGACGAATACTAATCGGTCGAGGGCTTAACTAATTTACCCCAAAAAGTGACGTATTGCTCTGTAGCATATGCCGATATACTTTTCGGGGACCCCGGTGAAAAAACGCCGGGAAGCTAAGGATAAACAAAGCACACCTTACTTTCGCATCTAGTTTTCAGGGAATAATGATGAACGCTCGAACCGCCAAGCACGATTCGGGTGAACGTTGTTTTCGCGGCATTTGGCGATGCTGCAACCTGATTAATCGCAAGCTTTCGCGAGTAACGAAAGCACGTTTGGTGGCGATGGCGGAGGGGTTCCACGCGTACCCATCCCGAACACGACCGTTAAGCCCTTCAGCGCCGATGGTACTTGGATCGCAGGATCCTGGGAGAGTAGGACGTCGCCAAGCAACAAGCAGTACCTTTACCGATTCTCCGGTCAGGGTACTGCTTTTTTTATTTTAAAATAAATTTTTTAGTGAAGGGGATAATATAAACGAAATCCACATTTATTTGAGAAATTCTTTATGTAGCCAAAATTATGACCAATTTTTAGATGGCTTTGGTCGCTAGATATCTCTCAAGATACGAGATTATCAAAGGGGGGAAGAGCCGCAGAACGTGGAGGACCGCTGGGGCTACGACCGTAAGGCGGTAAGGTTCGACGAAGACGTCCGGTCTATGAAGGAGACATTCTAAAAGTAATCGCTTTGGACTGGTCCATGCCAGCATCGAAATGCCTCGCTCAATGAACTAACTGGCTCGCCAAATTGCCTGTTCCGGTCGCCACATCAAGCCCGGTTTCGCCCGGCCGCGGGGCAATCCATCGCACAATCGCGTCCAAGGCGCGGTATCATCATCACGAGCTGCAGTGCTGCCGCGGCAAGTTCCCAGGGCTTACGACGAAGGTCGGCAACTTGCTTGCTTTGCAGTATTTTGACGGGCAGTTCGATTTTGTCGTGACGAGCTTTGCCTTGCACCATTTGACGGACGAACAGAAATGACGCGCGTGCTTAAGCCGCACGGAAGGCTGTGCATCGCCGACCTGTTGTTTGAGGATGCCGGGCAATGCGAGTTTTATAAGGGAGCGCAGCGCCAAAACGGGAATATCGAAGCGCTGCGCCAAATCGAGGACGGGTTTTATGCCGGCCGACCGGTCGATACTGTTAGACTGGCTGGACGCTCACGGCTATATGACGAAGATTAACCAGGTAAACGAGCTGCTGTATCTCATTTTGCAGCAAAGCTCAGGTGAGGGGCAAGTTCAATCGATCGCTTTATTCGGCTCGATGATTTTCATATAGGATTTCAGTCCGGTTTGGAAAGAAGGCCATACCTACCGCTACGACAGCTTCGACCCCAAGTACAAGTCGATAAAATATACTCGTCCAAGCCAGATTCAGTTAAGCTACCTAGCCCTCAGCAAGTTTTGCGATTGATAAGTTAAACAAGCAGTTGGCTCTACCCACGGAATTCGCATAAACGATTTTTGTAAGAAATGGAACTTCCCAATTGGGGAACCCTGTTGCTCTTGAGCAACTTGAATTATGAAATTGACTCCTTGTTCAACTTATATAGTATGCCATTCTCACCTAGTAAATGATGGGGAAAGGCATAGAAGCGTTCCAGCTTGCTTTTGTTGATGAGCGGATCTTGCCCGAAAAACAAGCTGTATACCCGGTAATGCGTTTTGGAATGATCCGGCTGCGTAACACGGGCAAATGTATAAATCAGGAAGCCCTGTGATTCGTCGGGCTGAAGCCAGTCGTTCAGACTCCGATAAATCACTTCAAACGAGCACTCATCGGGCAATTCAAATCGAACATATCCGCTGATAACCGAGGCGTACTTGCGAGTCAGCTCTCCTACCACCTGCATCAGATAAGTCACCTGGGTAAAACGGGCATTGATCTCGATAATCGGAATCAACGTCCCAGCTTGATCCAAAATAGAATCGATGCCGCAGATGCCCCGATAGCCTAGGTCCATCAACACCTTGCCCATGCGAATGATCTCGGAACAATAGATCTCCAACACGCCGTTTTCATATTTAGGGGTAAAATGTGTGCCTTGATAAACGCCGTTGGCGTCGATTATCTGCTCGGTTACGGTCAGAAGCTGCGGGCCTTCCTCGCTTATAAAGAGCTGACTGTTTAAGTGTTGCCGAATCGAGTGCCAGCCTTCAAGCATCAGTTCGAAGCGTTCGGCTCTTCTTCGGATAAAACGAGTCGCCAAGTGAAAGGAACTTGGGTCGTCAATCACCCAAAGCCCTTTGCCCGATGAACCGTAGGGTATCTTCAGTACGCATTTGTCGAACCCCTCGCTCCTGAGCCGTTCATAATGCCGTTTCAGTTCTTGTTCGTCATGGCAGAAATGCCCCCGAGTCATCTGGAAGCCGTATTTTTCCGCCAAACGGCGTGTCTCGAACTTATGATTCAAGCGTTTGACCAGCGCTTCGTTGGAGCCGGCTAGCTTCATTCCGGGATATCGCGCGACCAATCGGGAAGTCTCTTCGGAGTTGATATAGGGTACCAACATGGCTTTCGCCGGTTTAGAGCATGGAAAATGCCCATCGGGATCATATCTTTCCATTCGCGGCAGGGTCATGCCGCGTTCCCGGAGATAGTTCAAATATGTCGGGTCGGGCTCATGTCGGAGCAGAACAACATCGTTCGGATGGGCGAGAAAGAGAATCTGCTGTTCCTGCTGGTACACAAGCTCCAGTTGACGGTAGTCGGTGACTGAAGGAAAGGCGGCGACATCATTCCACAGTTGCTCTTGATTGACGTTATAGTACCAGTACTTTACTGTTTGCGATCGCAAAAAAGAGGAAAAGGAATGGTTCATTGGTTTACCGCGATTTTAAGCTTGACGAGCTCTGCGATTTTTTGGACGGTTGAGAATTTTTCAAGTAAAAGCTCCTCGTCGTTAAACACAATATCAAATTGCTCCTCCAACTCTACGATCAACTGAATCGTTTTGATGGAGTCGAGACCGTAAGCACTTAAGTCTTCTTCACCATGAAAGGGATGAGTTACATTTAAGAGCCCCATTAGTTTATCGACAATGTCTCTTTCACATATTTGGATATTCATGCTTCTTCTCCTTGTCTAAGTTTGATGTGAAAAGATGTACGATAAGAAGAGGGGGTAATGTTGTAATGTTTCTTGAATAAATTGGAAAATTGCGAACTGGATACATAACCGAGTTCTTGAGCAATTTCATGAATGGTCCAACACGAGGAAGTTAGCAGCTCTTTTGCGGTTTGCATCCGTAAATTCTGAATATGCTTTATTGGTGAAAGCTTGAATACCTTTGTATACGTGTTACTTAGATAAACAGGGTTACAAGCAATTAAATCAGCTAAATCTTGTAGGGTAATAGGTTGTTGGAAATGTTGGCGTATGTACCGGTTTACCAGAATCAAACGAGGATCGATCTTCCCTGAGTTGATCTTATTTTTTTTGTTTTTTTCGGTATCTTTATCAGAGGCACTCACTGCATCAAGTAAATCAGGTATGAGACGAATAAGTTGTTGCATTAGTAGTGTTCCCTGGGAATCGATTGCGTCGATTAATTGGAATAGTTCACCAAAAACTTTCGTTTGTAATGAGTGTTCAAAAATCAGGGGTTGCATCTGCGAGAACTCTGGCAATGGAGTATGTAAAGTGATTCCCTTTATGATAGCGATTTCGTTTAAAGGGTTACTAAGTTGAATTTTACTGGCGCAAACAACTACCTGGGGTTTCAATTCTATCTTTTTATTGGTGGACAATAAAAATAGCGGGTTATTCAGTTTTATGATTAGGAATCCCAATTTGGACAAATCGTACCGAAGTGTGCCGCCGGGGGCTATGATTTCTTTTGTTTTGATTGAACAAAGCGAGCAATCCATGGGCTCCTCCATATTAGCAAGTAATGATAAAAAAATATCAAAAAATGGTGTATATTGCAAGAGGGGGGTGTTGAAAAGTATTTAATCGAACAATTATATATATTTACATATTTCATCCAATTCCACATATTTAATTGAACTTTTCGACAGAACTGTTATAGTTAGTTCACTAGTGATATATGGAAATGGTTGGGTGGATGTGCTTGAAAGTTGAAAAGAAAATAGTACCCCTGACGGCGTTCGTTTTCGAACCGAGGAAGAAAATGAATGGTAAGAAGTATATTTTGTGAAAAAAACTCGAATGGTCTGGCAAATCAGGCATCCTAAGAGTAGGTGGCTATTTTAAAAAGGGTCTGAATTTTGACATTCTCCTTAATTTTTGATTTTATGTCATAGGGGTTATATGGAAATATATGCAATTAATATTGAGGGTGCTGATCAAACAATTTGTAACGACCTTGGCCTTATTCAGCATTTGAGTTATGAGAGACGCGAGCAGCTTAGAAAATTACGATTTATAGAGGATAGGGTCCGATCATTATTTAGTGAACTTCTTGTAAGAGTATGTGCAGTTAATATATGGGGAATTCCAAACTGTGATATAGCTTTTGAGAAAAATGAACATAATAAACCTAGTTTGGCTGGTTTTCCGAATTGCCATTATAATGTTTCTCATTCGGGACGATGGGTAGTTGCTATTTTTGATTCGGCTCCCGTTGGTATCGATATTGAGAAAACTAATCATATTAATACAGCATTTGTTAATAGAATATTTTCGTCTGATGAAATATTCCAACTCAATAACAGTTCCTTGGGGGATAGGACCTCTCTTTTTTACAAATTATGGACTTTAAAAGAAAGTTATGTTAAAGCGGTTGGTGGCGGGTTAGCAATACCATTTGATTCATTCTCATTTGATTTGTCTCAGGGCGTTATTAGATTTGAATCTAAGATTGATAGTCAATCTTGGCGATTTAAAAGATACGAATTCGATATTGATTATGAGTTAGCTGCATGTGGAATGAATTCCAGTTTCCCAGACAGCATTAATATTATACATTGGAGCGAATTAGTGTTAAGATTCAATGTTCTACTCTAACTAGAATGAAATGAGTAATTTAAGGGGAAGGTGAAAACTATGAGAGATAGCATTGATTGTCTTCTTATCGGACACAATCAAACCGATTTCAAGGAATATGAAAAGCAGCTTAGAATGATGGGGACGCGATCAGGAGCATACCGGGACTTGAATATGAATTTTACCCGCTATAAAGGAGAAGTACTGACTGCCGCCGATGTGTTCAATTTGCTGAACGGCAGCGACCCTGTCGGTCCCTTAAATATGGGAAACATATTTAGTTCGACTATATCATACTTAGGGTCATATTTACAAAAGAGAGACTTTACTTTTGACTATGTCAATTCTTTTCAGACCGAGAAAGAACGATTGGCGTTGATCCTGACGGAGAAAGAGGTCTTGACGGTCGTAATTACAACCACATACTATGTCTCCGTTCAGCCTATTCTGGAAATCATGCGGTTTATTAAAAAATACAATAAACATGCCAAAATAATACTTGGCGGCCCTTTTGTCTCAACCCAAATCAAAGTCTTGGATGAGACGTCGCTTGTTTATTTATTTGACACCATACAGGCAGATTATTATGTTAATAGCTCTCAAGGGGAATCGGCTTTGGTAAGTTTGTTAACGGCATTAAAAGCAGGGCATGGGATCGGGGACATTCCCAATGTTATACATAAGTCTGGTAGAAAACATGTTTTCAACAAACTGGAAACGGAAAACAACCTGCTTGAAAACAACCCTGTCGATTGGAATTTATTTTCTTCCAGAGTGAATAAGTTTGTCTCTCTTCGAACGTCTATTTCGTGCCCGTTTTCCTGTGCGTTCTGTGGGTTTCCTCAGCATGCGGGAAAATACAAAACTACGGATGTGGAAGTAGTTGAACGGGAACTGGAAATCTTAAGCCAAATGGGAAATGTGGAATGTATCTTTTTCTTAGACGATACCTTCAATGTCCCTCCCGAAAGATTTAAGGGAATTTTGAGAATGATGATTAAGAATAAATATAAGTTCAAGTGGAACAGTTTCTTCCGTTGTCAGTTTGCCGACGAGGAAATGATTGATTTGATGAAAGAGAGCGGTTGTGAAGGAGTGTTTCTGGGCATCGAGTCCGGTAATCAGCAGATTCTCAATAACATGAAGAAATCAGTGACTATAGAGAAGTATGAGAGAGGCATCGAATTATTAAGAAAGAACGGCATCATCACATACGCGTCTTTCATTGTCGGATTCCCCGGGGAAACGGAACAAACGGCAAAGGATACCTTTGATTTTATCGAAAAATGCAAGCCGGATTTTTACAGAGCGCAGCTGTGGTATTGCGATCCTTATACTCCGATATGGAACCAACGGGAGCAGTATCAAATTACAAATTCACAGTTTGAATGGTCCCACTCCACAATGGATGCTCCCACCGCCTGCGACATTATCGACGACATGTTTTTGAATATCAAAAATTCGATTTGGTTACCGCAAAACGATTTTGACTATCCAAGCATTTATAATTTGCTACACCGGGATTGGGGAATCGATAAAATAAAAAGTTTTCTGCGGGCCTTCAATGAAGGAGTCAGGCAGAAGTTGATCTCGCCGAATAAAGAAATGGATGAGCGGAATTTTGAACATATGGCAGGCATCTTTAACCATCTTGACGGGGGGGGACACCCGGATCCCCAAAGAGATTTTCAATTTTCTGCCGACTTTGACCTTTAAAAACCTACGGAAAAATAGGTGATACGATGGAAATCAACCATGAAAATTATAGAGCCGAAGTGTTAAAAAATTTTCTTACCAAGGATGGAAAGCTAAAGAGCATTCCAGCGCAAAAGAAAAAAAAGTTGATTGTTTTTGAATACATTCTCAATGAATTGAATCCCGATAGTTCCTATTCGGAGAAATCGCTGAATGAACATATCCGAAAATATCACGAAGACTTCTGCACAATTAGAAGAGAATTTATTGTAAACGGGTTTATGGACAGGGAAAATGAGATTTACATTCTGCGGCCCTATGAAAAATGGAACAAGTGGCACGAATTGAAATGATATCCTATCCTATTCGTTCAATAGTCTTAAAGGAGTGACCATCCTTTGCTTCTTCCCCATATCCTTGAAAATGTAGGTAATACACCTGCGATCAAACTCCATACGGAACTTCCGATCGATCTATACGCTAAGATGGAATACTATAATCCAACCGGAAGCGTGAAAGACAGAGCCGCAAATTACATAATTAAAAAACTGTTAAACAAAAAAGAAATTGGTCCGGGGACTACCTTAATTGAATCTTCATCTGGAAATTTCGGTATCTCGTTATCCGCATACTGCAAGAAAGAGAATCTAGATTTTATTTGTGTCGTCGATCCAAATATTAATCAAGCCAACGAACTTCTGATTAATTATATGGATGCAAAGTTGGTGAAAGTGCAGGAGGCCGACCATTTTGGCGGTTACTTGGTGAATCGGATAAAAAAGGTTAAGGAGCTGCTGAACACAGTATCCGACAGTTATTGGGTTAATCAGTATGCCAATCCATACAACGCAGAAGCTTATTATGAAACATTGGGAAACGAACTGTGCAGGCAATTTCCCAAAATTGATTATATTTTCGTGGGAGTCAGCTCGGGCGGAACGATAACGGGCATTTCCAACAAGATAAAAGAAAAGTTTCCTTCCGCTCAGATTATCGCTGTTGATATTATCGGTTCTGTCATTTTTGGTGGGCAGCCTCAGAAGAGATTAATTCCCGGAATCGGCTCCAGCATTGTACCCGAAATTCTCTCAAAAGCCATCATTGACGACATTGTCATGGTCTCGGAATCGAAGGCCGTTCAAATGTGTCACCGGCTGCTGACTGAGCATTCCATTTTTGTCGGAGGTTCGTCAGGATCGACGTTCAGTGCCATTCTCGAATACTTCAAAGGTAAGCATTTCCTCAACAAGCCAACGGTTGTAACGATATTTCCCGACAGAGGAGACCGATACATTCATACGATCTATAACAAGGAATGGATCCACAATTTTCAAGAGGCATAAGAAATAAGGGTGAGGGCCAGAATGTTGTATTTAAACGGGCAATACCTCAAGAATCTATCGGTCCAATGGTTCAAAACAATAGAGATCATTGAGGAAACGGTATGGATCATGGCGGAAAATGACTTTGTTCAACCGATCAAGCCGTATTTGCGCTACCGGGATGCCAAAAACCGCATTATTGCAATGCCTGCATTTGTTGGAGGAGGCATTGATATTGCAGGTTTGAAGTGGATCGCAAGCTTTCCGGACAATCACGAACGTAATCTTCCACGTGCTCACAGCGTGACCGTACTAAATGAGGCGGACACTGGAAAGCCTCTTGCTATTATCAATTCGCCGCTAGCAAGTGTGATCAGAACCGTAAGCATAAGCGGTGTCATCCTAAAATATTATCAGAAGGTGAGAAAACGGGCGAACCTGAAAGTGGCTATCATCGGTTGGGGGCCAATCGGCCAGTATCACTACAAAATGTGTGCCGAATTACTGGGGGATCAGGTCAAATCGTACATCATTTACGACATAAGGCCTATTCAAGAAGTTGAACCCCTCAATTCCAGTAAGGTTTCGATTGGGGAAACCTGGATGGATGCTTATGACGATGCAGATATCGTGATAACCTGTACCGTTGCGGCACAAAGATATATTAACAAGTCTCCAAAGCAGGGTTCCCTGCTTTTGAACGTTTCGCTGCGGGATTATACATGCGACGTGTTCGACGATGTCAGGCGCTCCATTATAGTAGATGATTGGGATGAAGTATGCAGAGAAGCAACCGACATCGAGATGTTTTCAAAAGAAATGGGTCTGCAGCGGAGTGAAACAAAATCGATTATCGATGTTGTATGCCATGGAGCATTGGGCGACATGAACAAGGACGTTCCGATTATGTTTAATCCCATGGGACTTGCAGTGTTTGACATTGCTATCGGTAAGTACCTCTTCAACCTTGCCTTGCAAAACGGTACAGGCGTGACGATTGATTAAAAAGGGAGGTAAGATGCATTGCATCGCTTAAATAGCCTGGTTGAAGCTGCCGAATATGCTCGGCATGTAGAGGACAAAGGGATTACCTTCATCGAAGGATCGACGGATGAAGTTTTTGTCTCTTATAAACGATTATTTGACGAAGCACAAAAAGTGTTGCATCAATTGAAGGCAAGAGGGGTGGAAAAGGGCCAACAGGTTGTCTTATTTATCAACAAAAATGATTCTTTTTTATTCGCCTTTTGGGCCTGCATAATCGGAGGAATAATACCAGTACCGTTATCTGTTGGCGGAAACGAGGAGTCCCGGGAGAAGGTGGTACGGGTATGGAGGCAACTGCATGCTCCTTATTTGATTACGAATCAAAGCGGCAACGCTTCCCTAACAGCGTATATAGAAGAACATTCCATGGATCTCATGGAAGATTTACATCGAAAAACGATGTTAATTGACCAGTTTGCCGAAGAAGTGCCGTCAAAATGGGTGAAAAGTGATGTTCAGGCAGGCGATATCGCGTTTATTCAATATTCTTCCGGATCGACGGGTTCTCCTAAAGGCGTTGTTTTGACTCACGGTAACTTGATGACCAATTTATATGACATCATAGCAAGATCAGAGTCTTCCTATGAAGATATCATGATGAGCTGGATGCCTCTAACCCATGATATGGGGATGATCGGATTCCATTTGGCTCCGTTGATCATGCAGGCTGACCATTTTCTGATTCCAACGTCCGTCTTTGTTCTAAATCCTCTATTATGGCTCAGAAAAGCGAGCGAGTATCGTGCGACGGTATTATCTTCACCGAATTTTGGGCTCCGATATGTTTTGTCGAAGATAAAACCTAACAGCGGGAACTTCGATCTTTCCAATATCCGATTAATTTTTAATGGGGCCGAGCCGATTTCATTGGAGGTTTGCCACCGGTTCGTCGAACGAATGGAGCAGTATGGTTTAAAGAAAAACGTCATGTACCCCGTCTACGGATTGGCTGAAGCTTCTTTGGCAGTAACTTTTCCTGTTCCTGGTTCCGAAATGTCAAGCGTTACTTTGGACCGCAATCGCTTAAATATTGGGGAAGAAGTTCGGCAGGTCGAACGGTCGGACCCTGGGAGTGTTTCTTTCGTCAGCGTAGGGGAGCCGGTGGAGCATTGTTCCATTCAAATCAGTGATGCGGGAGGCTCCATTCTTGAGGAAGGATTTGTCGGGCGCTTATATATTAAAGGAACCAATGTGACCTCCGGTTATTATAACAATGAAGAGGCGACCCAAGAAGTCTTTTCGGACTCAGGGTGGTTATTCACGGGTGACATTGCTTGTGTCCTGAACGGTCGGTTATATATAGTCGGAAGAGAAAAGGAAGTTATTTTTCAAAACGGCTTGAATTATTATGCACATGACCTTGAGAGAATCGCCGATGGAGTCGTACACAACAGCTTTAGCCAAACGGTAGTCGGAGTCGTTAATAATCCAGACGATAAGCAGGATGACATTATCGTGTTTGTTTTGTACAAGCGGAGCCTAACAGAATTTGCGACTTTGGCGAACGAAATACGGACGGCGATAAATAAGGCAACAGGCCTTATTGTTAAGTATGTCATTCCGGTCAGGAAGATACCTAAAACGACGAGTGGAAAGATTCAACGGCATAAATTGGTAAAGCATTATACCGACGGCGAATTTGAGAGTGTTATCACAGCTTCCGGCCAACCTCAATTCAATACGGTTACTCCACCGCCTAATGCTGGAGATATGGCTTTATCCATTGAAACGATCGTGAAGGATGTGTTATGTCTCGAGAAGCTGGATCCAAGCGCAAATTTCTTTGAATACGGGATAGACTCTTTAAAAATGATTTCTATCCTGCATACCGTTCAGGAGCGACTAAACCTTGAGGTCGGTGTGTCCGCCTTGTATGAATATCCGACTGTATCTCAGTTTTCCGCTTATCTTCAGGACCGGCGGCAGGGGAGAGACCTATCGGCTTCCGCGCCTACACCGTTTCCTACGGTAACCGGTGTCCAGAAGGGAGTATACGTGTTGCAGCGGGTTATGGGGCAATCGGTCGTGTACAACACTCCTTATGTACTTAAATTAACGGGCACGCTGGACCGTCAACGTTTGGAATCGGCGATCAGGCAGGTTATTGCCAGACATGAAATTCTCAGAACGAGCTTTAATACCAGAGATTCGCAGGGGGACTCGATTATTCAAACCGTGCTTGACAAACTACCGTTTGAACTGCGGCAGCTGGAATGCTTCAAAAGGGATTTGACGAGTACGCTTCAAGACCAAATCAGACCGTTTGTAATGTCGGAACCGCCTTTATTTAGAGCATGTTTGATTAAAGTCAAAGATGAGGGGGAAAATCATCAATTGCTCTTTTTTGATGCCCACCATATCATCATGGACGGGATGTCTTTCTCCATTCTTATGGAAGAACTATTTGGGGTTTATAACGGGCGTCATCTGGAGGGCCCTGTAATTCAGTATAAGGAATATGCGGAATGGGAAGAGCGATACCTTCATAGCGACGAATTTAAGAGACAGGAACAGTACTGGAAAGGAACACTCCGCCATTTAAGCATGCTGGATCTGCCACTTGATTTCCCGAGACCTGCCGTATTCGATCACCGCGGCGGGAAAGTTGACTTTCAGGTTGGAAAAGCGGTAACCGAACGGCTGAAAAACTATGCGAGTCTTGCAAATTCCACCCTGTTTGGCATTCTGCTGGCTGCCTACAGTTTGTTTCTGTATAAGTACACCTCTCAGGAGGACATTGCAATCGGTACGCCGGTAATGGGGAGGCTGGATGCCCGTTTCAAAAAATCGGTTGGCATGTTCGTAAACACGGTTCCGCTAAGATGCAGAATCGACCCCACATTGACGCTAGAGCAGTATATTGGGGAGCTTCAGAAGGTTTACGTCGGCGCTTTGGAAAATCAGTCGTATCCTTTTTACTTAATGGCAGGCCAATATCAGACTGAACGGCGCGACCTGAGTAGGAATCCAGTTTTTGATACCATGCTGGCGCTTCATCCCACTCAGGAAGAATGGCAGTTTGGCCAACTGCATGGCAGTCACTATGATTTATCTACAAATATTACTAAATATGATTTAACTTTGCATGTTTACGAAAGAGAAGAAGGACTTTTGTTTTCATTCGAATACGCCGCTTCTCTGTTTCGGGAAGTAACGATTATTCAGATGGCTGACCACCTTAAGAATCTGTTATTAGAGATTATTGAAAATCCGGGGTGTTTGCTACCTCAATACCAGTTGTTAAGCGAGCCGGAGCGGAGAAATTTGTTATACGAGTTCAACCGGACGGAACAATCCTATCCACATGACAAAACGGTCGCGGATTTGTTCGAAGAACAGGTCACTCTCACGCCTCAGCGTGTGGCGGTTGTATCGGGGAAGAGGAAGCTCAACTATGAAGAGCTGAATCACCGATCAAACCAGTTTGCAGAAACGATCAAAGAAGCTGGACTGCGGCCCAATGAGAAGGTAGCTATCGTATCGGATAATTCCATTCAAACGGTTATTGCGATTTTGGCCGTTCTGAAAGCGGGCGCCGCGTATGTTCCGGTCGATCCAACCTATCCGAGCGGTCGGATCCAATATTTGTTGGAAGATTCCAAAGCGGCGCTTATTCTGACAAAACGTAAATTTGAACATGGCATCACCGGTGAAGGAAGAAAGGTATTCATAGAGGATATTGACGCGGATACGGGGCCCGTCCCGAATCCCGCTATAAAGCGTGACCCAGAAAGCTTGGCTTATCTCATTTATACTTCAGGTTCAACTGGTTTGCCCAAAGGTGTAATGGTGAAGCATAAAGGGCTGGTCAATTACGTTTATTGGGCCAAGAAAGTTTATCTGGTAGAGGGCGAGAATACTTTCCCGCTTTATTCTTCATTATCATTCGATTTAACGATAACGTCCCTATTCACACCTCTTATTTCCGGAAACCGGATAGTCATTTACCAAGATGGACATCCAGATCTGCTGATTCGTGACATTCTCTTGGACAACCAGGTTCAAGTCATAAAGTTGACGCCCTCACACCTTAGGTTGTTGGAAGGAATTCCGGTTCAGGATTCCGTCCTTAAGACGTTAATTGTTGGAGGCGAGGATTTAAAAACGGAACTCGCTCAAAAGATATACCGGATGTTCGGGGGGAAAATCAGAATTTTCAATGAATATGGCCCTACGGAGACAGTCGTTGGCTGTATGATCCATCAATACGACCCGAAGGATGATGAGCTGGAGTCTGTTCCGATAGGAGTGCCTGCGGATAACGTCCAAATCTATTTGCTTAACCGCCATATGTCCCCTGTTCCAGCAGGCGTTCCCGGAGAAATCTACATTTCCGGAGACGGTGTAGCCGAGGGATATCTTGGCAAGCCTGAGATCACAAAGCAGAAATTTATTCCAAATCCTTATGTTCTGGATGGCAAGATGTACAGGAGCGGTGATCTTGCTAAAAGATTGTCCAACGGAACGATCGTTTATCTCGGCAGGGTGGATCAACAAGTGAAATTCAAAGGATACCGCATTGAGCTGAAAGAAATCGAAAACCATCTCAGAAGGCATCCCTCCGTGCATGAAGCTTTAGTTGTTGCAAGCACGGAGAGCGGAACCTTGGCAGCTTATTTCATTGCCGACGCAGCGGTAACGGCCGAAGAGATTCGAAGCTCCTTACACCTGAACTTACCAAGCTACATGATTCCGGGCTGCTTCATCAGAATAGACAAATTCCCGTTGACACCTAACGGAAAGATCGATACAAAAGCACTGCCAAAAAAGGATTTAAACGAAATGACCTCCACTAAGACATATATGGCACCGAGAACCGATATGGAGAAGCAGCTCGCCGAAGTTTTTGCGCAGGTTCTCAAAAAAACAGACGTTGGAATTGATGATGACTTTTTCCAATTGGGCGGTGATTCCATCAAAGCTCTACAAATTAGTTCCCGTCTAATGGAAAGAAACATTCAGCTCGAACCTAAGGACATCTTTACTTACTACACCGTACGGGAATTGAGCGTTCACGTTAAACCTACGAATACGGTGCAACTTCTTGACATTCGTCCGGTAGAGGGCGTTGTTGCCCTAACACCGATGCAGAAGAGATTTTTCGAGATTCATCAAACGGTGGGAAGGGGCCATTACAATCAAGGGGTTTGCGTGCAAGCGGAACGGGGATTCTCACAAGCTCTAGTCAAGGAAGCGCTCACCGAGTTATCTGTCCGGCATGATTCGTTGCGGATGGTATTCGTTCCAACTGAACATGAGGGATACGAAGCGTACGTGAAGGCGACTCATCAATATGAGATTGATTATAAAATTGCTAGTATTGCCGATAACGTTGAAAGCCGTTTGTTTCCTTCGGAAATTGCGGAAACGCTTAATCAAGTTTTTAGATTGACCGAAGGGCCCTTGTGGCGCGCGACCTTATATCAAACACCAAGCGGAGATTTCTTGGTGCTATTGTTCCATCACCTCCTGATCGACGGGGTTTCGTGGAGAATTCTGCTTGATGACTTTTTTGCAATTTACTGCCGACTAGCTCAGGGCGAAGATGTGGCACCTCCCATAAGGACGTCGTCATTGGCGGAGTGGACCCAAAGGCTTCACGGGGCATCGGGGTTTAGTAGGGAACGGCTTTATTGGGAGGAAATCGAGCGAATCCAGGAAAGTTCCTTGTTGTTCGGGAGAACATCCGAAGAAGTCAAGATTGGCGATCTGTTGTCATACACCTATCAATTATCTGAAGAAGATACAAAGAGACTGCTTGGAGCCAATCGGGCTTATACGACTTCGACCAATGAACTGTTAATCGCTGCTTTAGGACTGACGCTAGACCAAATGACGGATCAAAGCAGGCTTGTCATCCATTTGGAGGGACATGGAAGGGATTCTGAAGGTGGCGGTTTGTCACTATCAAGAACAGTGGGCTGGTTTACCTCTCTCTTTCCATTTGTCTTGAATTTAACGGGGACCGGAGATTTAGGTTTATGGATCAAGAGGATAAAAGAAGATCTCAGGCAAGTACCTAACAAGGGAAGTGGTTACGGAATGCTCAAACATTTATCTTCCGAATCTCTAGGTAACAAATACCCGTATAAAGCAGATCTCTGTTTTAACTATTTGGGGGAATTCGAGGACTTGTATGAAAATGACCAATTCGTGGTGAGGCCGCTTCCGCTATCACCTTGTATGGGGGGGGGACTGGAAGCGGAATACCGCCTGCAAATCGATTCCATGCTTATTGACAAACAATTGATAATACAAATGCAGTATGACAACTTAACCGGCCTGTCCATAGACTGGCTTGCGGAAAGCTTTATGGCAAATATCCGCGCGATTACCGATCATTGCATCGGCAAGGAAACGGTGGAAATGACTCCGTCCGATGTCGGGGTAAAAGGGATGTCGTTGGGGAATTTCGAACTGCTTGTCAAGGAGATTGGTGAAATCACGATTTGAGTAGGAGACTGCTGCTTCATAGTGAAAGGCGGAGAGGAGACGTTATCCAATGGCAGAACTATATAGAATCGGATTTGATTTAGGCGGCACGAATACACGGATTGCCATTGCGGATGCTGTGACGAATCGATGGGTCGATTTTTATGTGACGCCTTTTTGTTCTTTTGCTCATGCTGCCGATGAGGTTGAACATAATATTATCCGATTATTAGCGGAACGTTTATATATACACAATATCGATAGCAAAAGCGTCGTTGGGGTTGGGGTTTCTTTGGCCGCTATGGTCGACCGCAAGACGGGAATCGTTACGGAATGGCCAAACCGTCCACTGTGGAACGGCTATCCATTGATGGAGCATTTACGGGACAGACTTCACGTTATGGTTGTCGTTGAGGATGACGCCAATGCGGCCGCGGTTGGTGAGCATCAGTTCGGCAACGGAAAGGGGCTACGTGAATTGGCATATTTAACGGTCGGGACCGGAGTCGGTTGTGGGTTGATCTTGGGAGACAAGCTGTATACGGGGGCCCACGGGTTAGCCGGCGAACTGGGCCATACCACTGCGTTACCCAATGGCCCGGTATGCGTATGCGGAAATTCAGGATGCCTACAAGCATTAGTTTCGGGACCGGCACTTTTTAAACGCGGCCTGTCAGTTGCGTCTTCGCACGGCGTCTCAATTCGCGATCTAAAAGAAGTATTTATAGCTGCAAAGCAGGGCATCCCATGGGCAGCCGACATCTTTAAGGAAGCGGGGACGTATCTGTCTGCCTCCATCTATAACCTTTCCAAAATGATGGACATCCGGCACTTCATAATCGGAGGCGGAGTTGCACATGGGGGGGCGATTTTCTTGGATTCCGTTAAGGAGGCACTTGCCCGGGATTACGGAAGCTGGGGGGATTCATTGGAGCTACGGTTAAGTAAATTGGTGGACCGGAGCGGAGTAGCCGGAGCACTCTATTTATCCGATCCGGAGTTTAATTATGTATAAAATCGCCCTCATAAGCGGACCGAATCTTAATATGCTCGGGATTCGGGAGCCGCAGCACTACGGGAGTGAGACATTATGCTCCATAACAGATAGTCTAGCTGTATCAGCGATGGCTCTGGGGGCCGAGCTATACGGCTTTCAAGCAAACTCCGAGGGAGATTTGGTTGATTACATCCAATCCAACAGGGATAAATTTGATGCAATCATTATTAATCCCGCCGCTTATACGTTTTCCGGCTATGCCCTTCTAGAAGCCCTGCTGTCGTTTAACGTTCCGTTTATCGAAGTTCATTTGTCGAATATCCATGCCCGCGGGGGGTGGCATACGCAATCGGTATTTACCGGACACGCGGTTGGAACGATCACAGGGTTAAGATCACACGGATATGAATTGGCTTTATACGCCTTATTAAACCAATTACGAGGAGCGAACGAACCATGAAAGAGAATCTGACTGTTCTGCAAGGAACCCCGACAAAAACAAAACCGTTTCCGCAATGGCCAATGTCGGATGAGAGAGAACTTCAATTAATTACCGAGGTCACCAAGAGCGGAAAATGGTGGAGAATGACCGGAGATAAAGTGAACAACTTTGAAAAAGGGTTTGCCGAATACCATAATGCTGGTTACTGCTTGGCCGTTACGAACGGTACGCATGCAATTGAATTAGTTTTGGCGGCCCTTGGAATCGGTGAAGGGGACGAAGTTATTGTACCCGCTTTTACCTTTATTTCAACGGCAACCGCCCCGATTTACTGTAATGCTACTCCTATTCCGGTGGATGTGAATCCGGATACGCTGTGTATGGACCCCAAGGCATTTGAACAAGCGATTTCGCCGAAGACGAAGGCGGTCATTCCGGTTCATATGGCCGGGCAGCCTTGCGATATGGACGCCATCTGTGAAATTGCGGCGAAGTACAAGATTCACATTATAGAGGATGCCGCCCACGCTCATGGAGCGGAATGGAAGGAGCAGAAAATTGGCACCTTAGGAGCGGCGGCCATTTTTAGTTTTCAAAACGGAAAAATCATGACCTCAGGTGAAGGGGGGGCCATTCTTACCAATTCGAAAGAATTGTACGAGGCGATGTATCTGATTCACGGCGTGGGTCGCCCCAAGGGAGACCGGATTTATCAGCACCTGCTGCTTGGTTCAAATTACCGTATGAATGAATTTCAAGGAGCCATTTTAACCGCACAGCTGGAAAGACTAACGGAACATAACCGGATTAGAGCAACAAATGCAAAATTACTCAATGCTCTTTTGGAAGATGTCCAAGGGATCACTCCGCAACTCTGCGATCCCCGAGTAACGCTTAACACCCACTACATGTATGTTTTCTACTATGATGCCAGCCACTTTGGGAATATGCCTAGAAAGGAGTTTGTAGATGCGCTAATTGCGGAAGGAATTCCAGCGTTTATCGCCTATCCTGTCGTGAGCAACACGGAGTTTTTCGTTAACAACCAATTCCGGTCCCATATCCGGACATCACTAGAGCAACCCCAGCCACTTGATCATGCGGAGAAAATCGCACGGGAAGGCGTATGGCTCCCGCACTTCACTTTGCTTGGAGACGAATTGGATACTCGGGAAATTGCCGAAGCGATAAAGAAGATTCAAAGGGCTGTTAAATAAAGATGGAGAACCAAGTGCCAGCAGCGGTCATTTTCGATCTCGACGGGGTCATCATTAATTCTACAAATGTTCAGCGTAAAGCCTTGTTTACAAGCTTTCGCAACATAGTGGGCCCCGGGGAGCCGCCTTCCTTTAGAACGTTTCTGGACCACAGCGGCGATTCACTACCAAACATTTTTCGGAAGATGAATTTGCCTTTGGAGATGGTTGACGAATACCGACGCATAAGCTCCCTCTTACTGCATGAAGTAGAAGTGTACGGGGGAATCAGGGAACTTCTCCTAACCTTAAGGGAGCAAAACATAAGATGCGGAATATGCACAGGAAAAGACCGGACGCGTACCATGGAAATATTAAAAGCACTTGAACTATATTCCTACTTTGACGTGGTTGTTTGCTCCGATGACGTTGTCAATCCAAAGCCTTCGCCGGAAAGTCTCCTGGCCGCCCTCGATAAGCTGGGCATAAGTACGATGTCCAGTTTATTCGTGGGTGACGCGACGAACGATATTCGCTGCGCCCGAAGCGCTGGTGTCACAAGCGTGGCGGTTACCTGGGGGGATATGGACAGAGAACAGCTTGATCAAGAAGATCCTGATTTTATTTTCGACAGCGTAGATCAATTATTAGATCTTCTATCAGTTGGAGAGCGGATTTATACATCCAATGATAGGAAAGGTTGAAACGGTATGAAGAAAAGCGCAAGAATAGAAAAAATATATTCTCTCACTCCCTCACAGGAATCGATGTTCGTTCAATCTTTGATGGACCGACAAAACAAAATCTATGTTGAACAGATTTCCTTCGATCTCGATGGAGATCTGTCAATCGAACTGTGTAAACAAAGCTTGAGCAGGCTCATTATGAAATACGATGTGCTGCGTACGATTTTTAGGCACAAAAATCTGGATCGACCGATGCAAATCGTTCTAGAGGAAAGAACCACCGACATTTATTTCGAAGATCTCTGCGATCTCAGAGGTGATTCCGATAAAAGGGACGCTATTCGGAAATACAAGGAACAGCAGCGTTCCAAAGGATTCGATATCTCCCAAGAACTCCCGATAAGACTTAGTGTATTTAAAATAACGAATAACCTGTATGAATTGATTTGGACCTATCATCACATCATTTTGGATGGCTGGAGTTTTGGCATTTTACTAAAAGATTTTTTTGAAATCTATTATAACCTGTTGTATGAACGGGACTGCAGACACCGGGAAGCTGTACCTTTCAGCCATTTTGTCGAATGGATAGAACAACAGGATCACGCTGCCGCCCTCCATTATTGGTCTCAGTATTTGCAAGGTTATTCTCCACTGATATCTGCCGCCGCGGCTCCGCAAGACGAGGCCGCTTCTCGCATCGCGGATGACCGCAGCAGATTGAGCATCGTGCTTGAGGAAGAATTGACCCGCAAACTGGGGGTCTTATCCAAATCGTGCAAAGTATCTCTAAACACTGTTTTTCAAGTGGCTTGGGGACTTGTTCTTCAGGTGTTTGACGACAAAAACGAATCTGTTTTCGGTTCGGTCGTTTCCGGAAGAAAGCCGGAAATGAAAGGTTCCGAAACAATCGTCGGCTTGTTACTCAACACGATCCCAGTTCGGATCGTGAACGATAAAAAGATAACGTTTGCGGAACAACTGAAAACAACGTTGAAGTCTCAGCTTGCCGCCGAACCCTATAGCTTTGTCTCGTTAGCGGAAATCCAATCTAATACCGGACATCGTCATCTATTTGATACAGTAGTCGTATTTGAAAATTATCCTCTGGAAAAAAAATTTAACAAACTAACATCGCTTGGCATGACGATATCGAATATTGAGTTTTATGAACAGACCTTCTTTAAGATTAGCGTAATCATTATGGCGGACGAGAACAACCTTGAGATCCATTTCGATTATCACAGTATTGATAAAGAAGAAGTAAAGGCACTCAGCCAAGGATTAACGACGCTGCTGAACGCTGTGGCGAATGACGGAAACATTTTGACGGATAAGCTTAAGCGGCTGATATATCGTCAAATTCATGATAGCGTATTGGAGGAGCCTGAGGACAATAGCAGCTATGAAGAAAGGGATTGTTCCCTTATCGAATTATTGGCTAAAACGGCTTTTGCCTATGGTGACAAGATCGCATTGGTCTCCAACGCAAAGACGATGACTTATAACGAGCTTTTTACCAGTTCTGCCGCCTTGAAAGAGGAGGTAAGCCGCCGAATGACCCGTCCGGATTCCGGGCGATTGACTCCTGTAGCCGCATTGTTATTTGAACAAGGAAATGAAATGGTAGTCGGAATGCTGGGTGCGATGAGAGCAAAAGCCATCTACGTCCCTCTTGATCCGACATTCCCAGAGGATAGACTCGGCTATATGCTCACAGACAGCGGCGCCGGTTTAATCCTTACTAACAACATGAACAAACAATTGGCCGAGCGGTTAAAGAAGGCCACCGGTCATTTTGTCGAAATCATCAGCATAGACGAAATCACGGTCCCGGACAAGGCGAATTTCCTTTCTGTGCCTGACGTTAATCCGGACGACCTTGCGGTTGTTTTATATACTTCCGGTTCGACCGGAAAACCGAAGGGCGTCGTGCATTCCCATAAAACTTTGCTATTTCATTTGAAGAGTTATATTGATGCCCTAGAGATCAAATCCTCCGACCATCTGGCTTTATTTACGTCCTATAGCCATGCCGTCGGAATGCTTGATATCCTGTCCATTTTATTGGCGGGAGGAAGGCTTACCATCTATGATGTGAAGCAGAATGTAAATTTAGATAAGTTATGTGAAGGATTGGCGGCAGGGGTAACTCTATATCATTCGGTTCCAACCCTATTCCGGCACATCTTCCACGCTAATGACGGCCGATATACCTTCCCGTCCTTAAGACTGGTTATCCTTGGCGGAGAGCCGATCCACAAAACGGATGCCGATCTATTTTCTATTAACTTTACGAATAACTGTAAGTTGGTTAATTTTTTTGGCGCTTCCGAAGTACTTGTTTGCTCGTTTGAATTTATCGGACGGAATGACCGCGTCCAAAGTCAGATCATTCCGATCGGACGTACAATCCCCGGAGTTAAGTTACGAATTGTGAATGGAGATGGCGAAACGCTACCATCCAATACTCTCGGTCAGTTCCAATTTGAAAGTGAGTATTTATTTCGCGGATATTGGAATAAAACTGCTGGGTTCCTAACGAATTCGACCGGGCCGTACAACGGTGGGGTCTATAAGAGCGGCGATATCGGAAGATTAAAGATTGACGGTCGTTTTGAACATAAAGGAAGAATGGACCAGCAAGTTAAGATTCGTGGATACCGGGTCGAACTGCAGGAAATTGAATCGGCTATCGATAGTATGGACGGCATTCGGTCCAGTGTCGTTATTTGTAAGAAAAATGAAGAAGAAGAAAATCATCTCATTGCTTTTATTCAATACTCGAATGAGCCGGTGGATCCTGAACAAATCCGCCTAAATTTAAGGAGGAAATTTCCGGAATTCATGCTGCCCGGGCAGATCATCCCGATGTCACAATTTCCGCTAACCCCTAATGGCAAAGTGGACAGAATGACTCTGCAGAACAGTAAAGTGGAATACGGATATAAGACTTACGAAGAACCGTCCGGCAGCATAGAACAATCATTAGCCGAGATCTGGAAAGAGGCTTTGAAGATCGGAAAAGTGGGAGCAACCGATGATTTTTTCGAACTGGGGGGCCATTCCGTCAAGGCTTTAACAATTGTAACCCGAATACAGCAAGCTTTCCACGTAGAGATTACGATTTCGGATATCTACAGGTTTCCTACCATTAAACTTCTCGGCGCCTATTTGAACACGCTTCAAGCTGATCCGGAACCTGCGATCGAGAAAGTAGAAACAAGCCGCTTCTATCCTATGTCGGATAATCAAAGAAGGCTCTATATTCTGGATGAGTTGAACAAGAATACGACCAGTTATAATTTTCCGAGGGCTTATCGGATTCAGGGGACGCTGGATGTACTTAAGTTTGAGTTCGCCCTGCAAAAGCTGATTCGGCGGCATGAGTGCTTAAGAACTTCCTTTCATCTCATTGAGGAGGTTCCTCTTCAGCAAATCAACGAGGAAGTGTCATTCCGTCTGGAGACTCAGGAAGCGGGATCGGTTTCGGACACTCACGAATTGATTGAACGGTTTATTCGGCCATTTGACTTAACGCAAGCTCCGTTAATGAGGGCGAAGCTTGTTGAAATTGAAACGGATCATTACCTGATGCTCTTCGACGTCCATCATATTATCGCCGATGGACAGTCGATGGATATTATGGTTCGGGATTTCTTTATGTTTTATCAAGAAACGGAGCCGCAACCGCTTCCGGTTCGCTTTATCGACTACTTGGCCTGGGACCAAAAGCGGTTGGAATCAATATTGCCGGACCAGGAGCGGTATTGGCTGGATGTTTTCAGCAACCAGGTTCCGCTGCTAAACATGATGACCGATTTTCCGAGAAGGCAGGATCAAAGCTACAGGGGGAACCAATTGTCGATGCTGCTAGACGGAAAATTGAGTGGACAGTTGAAGGAAACGGCGGCTAAACACAGTACAACAGTATACGTTCTTATGCTTGCCTCGTACTTTATCCTTCTTTCTCGATATACACGGCAGGAGGATATTGTCGTCGGAACATCAGTATCCGGTAGGAGGCATTCCGACGCAGAGAATCTGGTGGGGATGTTTGTAAACAATTTAGCCATTCGCAGTTCCATATCGCCAAGCAAGCCTTTTCGGGAGTTTCTTGATGAGACGACAACCGCTATCCTCAAGGTTATCGAAAATCAGGATTACCCGCTGGAAAGGCTGATTGACAAATTGAACTTGGAAAGAGATCTTAGCCGGAATCCTTTATTCGAAACGATGTTCGATTTCCATACCCTGAATTCAGATTTTCCGGAAGGCTTCTTTTTCGGTCGTCTGCAAAAGATCCCTTACGGCATTCATTCCGCAAAATTTGATTTTATGCTGGAAGCGGTTGAAACAAGCAATGGTTTTGAACTACTTTTGGAATATTGCACGGATCTCTTCAAGGAAGAATCCATGTCGATGATGCTGCGTCATTACCGTCAAATCCTTGTCCAGCTTGTCGAAGACCCAGATATGCGCCTTTCTCAAATCGAATTACTCAACCCTGAAGAAGAGCAGCTTATGTTGCGGTGGTGTCAAGGACCGAGTCACACGTTCGACAGAGAAAAATTGGTTCATCAACGGGTTCAGGAACTGGCGGAGGTATATCCGGAACGCGTCGCATTAATGTTCAAGGACGAGACCGTTACATATAAGCAGTTAAATGAGCTTGCCAATCGGATAGCGTGGCTATTGAATGAAAGGGGGTTTACTGAGGGGGATATTGTCGCCATCCTGCTCGATCGAAGTCCGATGATGGTCGCATCCATTTTAGCGGTCTGGAAAGTGGGAGCCGCTTATTTGCCTATCGACCCGCAATTTCCGGCAGGCAGAATCCGAGATCTCCTCGCCCAATCAGGTACCAAGCTTACGCTTAGCAACAGCCATTATAAAAAGTTGGAGGAGAACGACAGCTTCATCTTTTTGGATGTTGCGGCGGATGACATATCAAGGCAGAACTCAGATAATTTTAAACGGACTATTCCGAATGATAACTTGGCCTACGTCATTTACACTTCGGGATCGACAGGACAGCCTAAAGGAGCCATGGTGGAACATATTGGAATGATGAACCACCTGCACGCTAAAATCAAGGATTTGCAGCTGGATGAGCGAAGCGTAGTCGCCCAGAATGCGTCACAATGCTTTGATATTTCCGTATGGCAGTTTTTTGCCAGCTTAATGGCAGGCGGCAGGACCGTCATCTACGAGAATGATACGATCACGGACTGCCATGCTTTTACCAGAAGGATGCACAAAGATCGAGTAACCGTTCTGGAGGTCGTGCCATCCTACCTAACTGTTCTTCTGGATTCCACGGAAATCCGGATGCCAGAAACGCTGCAGTGGATGATTGTCACTGGAGAAACGCTGAAATGGGGTCTGGCTGACCGTTGGTTTAATCATTACCCCGAAATAGCCTTAGTTAACGCCTATGGTCCGACGGAGGCTTCGGATGATATTACCCATATGATTATGAGGTCGCTTTCCGATATCGGCCATGTGCCAATCGGTAAGCCTCTTTATAATTTGAATATTTATATCTTGGATGAGTGGCTCAACCTTTGTCCTACGGGGGTTACCGGTGAAATATGCGTTTCCGGCATAGGCGTTGGAAGAGGGTATTTAAACGATCCGACGAGAACGGCTGCTGTGTTTAAAGAGGATCCTTTCGTACCGGGGCTGCGGATGTATAAAACAGGCGACCTCGGGAAATGGCTGTCGGATGGAAATATCCAGTATTTAGGAAGAATAGACGATCAGGTCAAACTGAA
>NZ_JBVYOJ010000039.1:0-25730 GCF_056120465.1 Paenibacillus sp. sgz302148 | reverse complement strand
ACCTTAGAATCTCTTCACCAGTTGCCTGTCAGCTACGAGGCGACTTGGCTCCTACCTCGGCCGGACTTGCACCGGCTAGTTGCGTCTAGCTTGGCTAGGCGCGCAAAAACAAAAAAGCGCCGATTCCGTAGAATCAGCGCTTCCGTTATTGAATGATGTTCTCGTTACCGTTTTTGAAACTCCTTGATCAAAGCAATTTTCATGTCCCACGTCCGCTGGCTCAAGTCGACGGGATAAATTTCCGGGTTCAGCTTGCGCAAATATTCCGGCCAAAACAAGTTCAACTGCTCCGAATGATATACGCGGATTTGCTCCAGGTCGGGAGAAGTATAGACGAGGCTGCCTTGTTCATAAATCGGCTGGAGCAGCGAAATCGCCGTATAGTTCTCGGCGAACTTCTGCAAATACGTATGCGTCGGATGAAAAAGCCTCAGCTTCTTGCCCTGCTTCATGTCATCTTCCTCGACAAGCGCGATGTAGTCCGCTTCCGCTTTGCCGGTTTCGTTGTTGACGATCCGGTATACGTCCTTGAAGCCCGGCGTCGTCATTTTGTCCGGATCGCCGGACAGCTTGATCGTCGGCACGTATTCGCCGTCTTGCTCACGCGCGACAATTTTGTACACGCCGCCAAGCGACGGCTGATCCGCTGCGGTAATTAATTGGGTGCCGATACCCCAGACGTCGATTTTGGCGCCTTGCGCCTTCAAGTTGATCATCGTATATTCGTCCAGGTCGCTCGAAGCAACGATTTGCACATAATCCAGTCCCGCTTGGTCGAGCATTTCGCGGGCTTTAATGGACAGATAAGCCAGATCGCCGCTGTCGATTCGGATGCCGCGCATCTTTTTGCCCCGTTGCTCCAGCATTTTGCCGATCTTGATCGCGTTCGGCACGCCGCTGCGCAGCGTATCATACGTATCGACGAGCAGCGTTACATGATCGGGCAGCGCATCGGCATAATGGGCGAACGCTTCCTCCTCCGTCGCATGGTCCTGCACCCAAGAGTGCGCGTGCGTCCCTTTGGTCGGGATGCCGAACATCATGCCGGCCAGCATATTCGAGGTCGCATGAAAACCGGCGATATACGCAGCTCTTGCTCCCCATAACGCCGCATCGGCCTCTTGAGCGCGGCGCGTGCCGAATTCCAGCAAGATTTCGCTGCCCGCCACCTGTTTGATGCGCGAAGCCTTCGTCGCAATAAGCGTCTGGTAGTTCATGAAATTGAGCAGCGCTGTCTCAACCAGCTGCGCTTCGAAGACTGCTGCCTCTACGCGGATGAGCGGCTCGTTGGGGAATACGACCGTACCTTCCGGGACGGAATGCAAATTGCCGCTGAAACGAAAATTGCGCAGCTCCACCAAGAACGCAGGATCGTAATTTTCCTCTTGCTGCTGTAAATAAGCAATCGCTTCCTCCGTAAATCTCAATTGCTCGATATAGCTGATAATCCGTTCCAGTCCGGCGAACACGGCATACCCGTTGCCGAACGGCGGCTTCCGGAAGAACGCCTCGAACACGGCGCGATTGCGGTGCGTTCCGTTCTTCCAATGTGCGTACATCATGTTGATCTGATATTTGTCCGTATGCAGTGCGATATGGTTAAGATTCATTCGGTGTCCAAGCTCCTCCTGCAGATGATGCTTTCTTCCTTACATCCATACAACCTTACATGATTTCATGCTTTCCCGGTTACCGTCGCGCCGAGCGAGCCTTCAAAATGGCCAAGCGCCCAGTCATGCCCTGCGGCGTTGAAGCTTGCGACAGCGTCGGCGTGAATCGTAACGGCAAAGCCTTTATTGTACGCATCCACAGCGGTATGCAGCACGCAGATATCGGTACATACTCCGATCAAATGCAGCTCCGTTATGCCGCGCGCCCGCAGCTTCAGCTCAAGATTGGTTCCGCAAAAGGAGCTGTATCGCGTTTTGTCCATCCAGTAGATGGAATCCTTGTTCGTCTCATATACATCCTTCAGCTTCCCGTACAGCTCCCGCCCGGAGGTGCCGCGAATGTTGTGCGGCGGGAACAACTTCGTTTCCGGATGAGTCGGATCTCCTTCGTCATGGACGTCAACCGCCATGACAACCCAGTCCCCATCACGGACAAATTGCTCCGTCAGTTGAACGATCCGCTCCTCGATCGCCACTCCCGGTTCCCCGACAGGCAGCCTCCCAACGACAAAATCATAGGTGTAGTCGATGACAATCAAAGCTCTCATCTGCGTCACTCCCTCGCTAAGATTTTACATTCCATTGTACATGAAAATAATGCAAAAACATAGAATGATCTCAATGATGTGCTTGGACTATAAAAAAAGAAGCAGTCCCTTCGTCGCATAAGACGACAGGGATCGCTTCTTTTTAATAAACTTTATTCTGGATCATTTCCTCGCGGGTGACGGGATCTTCAGATCGAAAATCTCTGCCACTTCCCGATTGCGTCTTACCCAGGGGGAATGGCCCCGGAATCGAGTTCGGGTTCTATTTCGGGTTCTTCTTCGGGTCTTGCGGCGTAGGAAGCACTTTGACTTCAATCTTCACGCCGTTCGATCGATTGGAATAAGCGTCGAATGCGACAATTTCAACGACATATACCTTGCCCGTCTTTAAATTGCCGATCGTATGTTTTTGAGCGCCCTTCGCAATTAAGACCGACTGTGGCTTTGCCTTACTTCCTTTTTCGTTCCACGAGAGCATCAAATGGTCCAGATCGGCATCCTTCGGATCTACCCAATTGAGCGAAATGCTGGTTCTATCGGTACTTGCCTTAAGCCTTGTCACATCCCCTGGAGGTTGCGTATCGGAAGTGCCGGCCTCCAATACCTTACCCTCGGATTGGTTTAAATAGTTATCGATTGTAACTAGCTTGATCTCGTAGCTCTTTCCTACGCTTAATTCCTCGATGTCAAACTGCTGCACGCCCTGGTTGGCATAACCTATGCTCCAACCGGCGGTGCTGCCTTTTTCCTTCCACGAAATACGCACCTTCGCAAAATCGGCATCCGTCGGATCCGTCCACGTCACTCGAATCGTACGGCCTACCGCTTGAGCGTTCGCATCCGCAACCTCTGCCGGCGCAGTCGTATCTACCGCGGAAGCGGGCATTTCCATCGTGTTTGCCTTGCTCATGACACCTTCGGACTCCCGGTCGTCAAGACCAACCGTAGCTAGCCTCACTTCATAATCCGTGCCGTCTTCCAGCCCGGCAAATGTATATTGCCGTTCACCGGCGGAGATGTTAACCGGTTCGCCCCAAGCCTCGCCGATTTTCCGGATGTACAAGTGAATCCCTTTCGCCGCTTCCGATGAAGCTTCTTCCCATGTTGCGGCTACGACTCGATGACCGGCCGTCAAATTTAAGCTCATCACAATTTCCGGTGTCTGTGCCGAAGGATCGATCCGAACTTCCTTGACTGCGTCCTCCTCCAGCATCGTGCCGGCATAGCTTTGTGCAGCCGTTGACACATTCACCGTGTAGGTACCTCCCGCAAGCGGTCCTTTGGCCGGGATGAACCGGTAGGACATGGCGAGCTGCACGCCGTTCGTCCCCGTCTCAGGCTGAACCGCTTCGATCGTGCCGGCTACCGGAGTTCCGACACCATCCTTCACGATGACGCTAGAAGTGTTCACCGAAGACGTCTGCATTGGTTTGCTGAAGTTGAATTGAATCGACTCTCCGCCATTACGTCCGAACGCCGCAGCGAGCCCCGGCGCCTGATAGGAAACAAGCGGAATATTCACGTCGAAATGCGGCGGCAATACGGTCAGCTCCGCGCTTTCCGCCGGTACATAACCTTCTTTCTCGTAACGTACCTTCCACAAGCCTTCCGGCACGTCCCAGGCGTATTTCCCTTCGTTGTCCGTGATTAGCGGATTGATCTGCCCGTATTCGCTCGCATCCCATTGTGTCCAACGCGACGCCTCATCCTTGAAGAATACCGTGGCGACGGCATCCTTGATTCGATTCGACGTCATCCCTTCGTATACATAACCACTCGGATCATAAGACCATCTCATGTCCGCAAGCGGCTTAGTTCCCGGCGGAGCGATAGGCGGATCCGAAGGAGGCGGAGGCGGCGTATCGTCGTCGTCATCGTTGTTGTCCTCGCAGCGCGGAAATACACCCGCTTTGGCCATATCGTCACGCCATTTTTGAACGTCGGCAAACTCCTTTTTCAATTCTTTGAAAATCCGTTCGCTATCCATTGTGGACATGTCGCTGGCAATTGTTGTCCCCGTCGCAATAGAAAACCCAAGCACGACAGGCAATTCAACGGTCATAAATGCCGCGGCTACGGCCCCGATCGCATACTTCATCGAGTATTCGGCTTCAGCAATTTTAGCTAAAATTTCGATCTGGTCGTTGAAATATTTCACGGTTGGAGCATGGCATTCGCTGTTGATGACGTCGTCCTGAAACTTCAGCACTTCATCCCTGAATTTACTCAGATCGGCGTAGTTCGCTATTATATCTTTGGCTGCCCACAGTTTATTGAACGGTCCGAACGTTTTCGGCATATATACTTCCAGGACGTTAAGGATATGTTCATTCTGGCCAAATGTCGTCACCGAGCCGATAGACTGTTTTTGATAGAAGCTAGCGGGCACAACAAAGCTGTAACGAAGCGTACGGCCGCTGAATCCGATGCTTAGATCCGAATACGGTATTGCCGTTTTGACTTTGTATTGTTGCTTTGGCGTATAGTTGCTCAGCTTTTTGAAGGTAAATCGGGTATAGAAGTCTTCATTTTGTTTGCCGGAGACGTTAACCTTCACAAACGGAGTTTGGTACGTATACGTGGTCTCCGCAAGCGTGGAAGGCTCTGTTCCCATCTCCTCCAATATGGCGTCGGTTTCCTCCTGCGTCGCCATGACCGCTGTCGCGTTCTTCCAAGGCTCAGGCAGCTGCTGCTTCGCCAGCTCGAACTCCTCTTGGGTAGGCTGCTTTTGCTCGTATGGCTTCGGCAGCGTATCGTATTTTACGAATATGCCGTTCGGACTCAGACGATTGCGAGACGGGTCGACTCCCGCGCGAAATACGTTCGCCTTGCTGTCGTACGTAGCGTCTACCATTACTCCCGTATATAACGACAGCTTTTCGACTCGCTCCGGATGGGTCGTCTTCACATTAAAAGTGACCGAACTTGAAGTTGAGATCGACATATAAGCGCTCGGTACCCCTTTGGACGTATCCAATTGAACGGACTTGAACGGTTGTTTGATCTCCACGTTCGTAATGACCGGATATTCCGCATCATACTCCACATAGGCGGTATCCGTGTCGATGACGCCATCGTCCGAACTGACGCTTGCGGTCAATTGATACAGCGGATTGTCTTGCCAAACCGCGGATTTGGGCTTATGCTCCAGTTCGATCGTCGCGTCCCATGTGCCGCCGGCAGATATCGGATATTGCCCTGCCGCTTTGCCGTCAATGAAGAGGTCGATATTTGCGCTTGCAGGTCCGGTTCCCCGAACATAAACGGAACGCGTAGGCACGACATTCGGTGCGATCAATTCCAGGATTCCAATGTGGAGCCGTTCGCTGCCGATCGTTTCGGTCTCGTAAGGCTGGTTTTCCGCCCGCTGGAATTTAATGTCCAGGAACGTGTCCATGCTGCCTTTTTTGGCGTTGTCGGCGATCTTCAACTGGTAATAAAGCGTACCGGACGAGTTCGTTTTCATTTCGCCAAGATCGATTGCATATACTCCCGCTCCTGCGGCAGTTGCCACTGTAGGGCTTCCGTTCAAGACGACGCTGTTCGTGAGCAGCTCAGCGCCGCTTGGCACGTGAATCAACAGCTGTGCATTAGGGTTCGTCCAAGAACCTCCATATTTATACGTTGCACGGAATTTGGCGATTCCGCCAGGGGCCAGCTTCGGTGTCGTCGTTTCCAGCATATTGCCTGGTTTTCCGGTAAATACGGACGCAAGCGACGGAATGACGACCGGACCCAAATCGAGAATTTGCCCTTCGGCGATCTGGAACGATTTCAAAACAAGACGCTCAATATCATGGGCAGGACTGTAATAACCGGTATAATAAAACCGGTTCGATATTAACGTTAACCGATAGTTACCGGGTTTCGCGAGCGATTGACTGAGCAATTTTCCTTTCAGGTTCAAAAACCCGACCGTCGAGCTTTTGCCTTGATCGTCGATATATTCCAAGACGAGATTGCTTAAGTTGCTGTTGAAACTCGTACCTATCGATGCTTGCACTCTGGCGACTTCCTTGATTTGCAGCTCCACTTCGGTTTCGCCGGCGCCGTTCAAGGAAACGTCCTTGCAATCCTTCGTATAGCCGGCAAGTACCCCGTCGGAGCATACCGTAACGATATCTCCGGCTTCCCCTTGAACAAACAGCTGATTTTGCCGGATATTGTTCGCATTGCCGTAGAAGTTGGCGCTTTTACTCTTGACGGATAGGCCGTAAAACGTCGCTTCGGGATGCGATGGAAGCGGCATATCCTCCCATGAATTATCTAATTTTTTGATCGACAAATGGATATTCATCGGGCGAATCGCAACGGTGCCCACGGTTAAGTCTTTCGTATGCTCCGAATGGGCTCTAATGACAACATACGGACTGGATCCGTATACGATCCCGTAATACGGAGCTTGGTCGGAGACGACCTGGATGTTGTAGGCGTCCTCGGGAAGATCGAGCTGATATTGCCCGTCATCTCCTGTTGTCGTAACAACTCTTCGGGACTTGTTATAAAAGATGACTTGCAGCGGTTTGCCGACTGCATTCCCTTGTTCATCGGTCACTTTGCCTTTCAATTGGCCTTCCTGCAGCAGCAGCAAATCGAACGACAGTTCGTTGCCGCTGACATTCAGCACGATCTCCTGCGGATCTACCTGCATATACGGCTTTTCCTTAATCACGCTCACTTTGACTTTGTCGCCTTGATAGTGAGGGCCGGGAACGTTGACGATCCCTTTGCTGTTCGTCAAATATACGTTGCTCGCACCGTTTTTCTCCACGACAACTTTGGCGCCGGCAACCATCTGGCCATAGTTGTTTTTGACGTATACGTCGAGCTTTGTCGCCGCGGTCAGCTTCAGTGTCGCTTCGCTCTCCTCGCCGTTTTTCACGATAACAGGCGCAAATGTGCCAAGAACGATGCCATCGGAATTAAAGGCTTGAACGGTATAATCGTCAGCGTCGCCGACAGGGAACATATATTCGGCATGGCCGTCCGTCTTGATTTGGTTGCCGGTACCTTTGCTTGCGCTGATTGCCATGATTTTCGTATTCGTAAGCAGCGGGGTATACGCCGTTTGCAGCTTGACCTTCAGCTGTCCCGCTACTTTGACCGGCAAATGCGCCAAATCTTTGTATATTTCCGGTTTGTCCGTTCGTTCCACCCTGGCGGATTCAATCCGGATTGCCCCAGGCGGCAGCGTAAAGCTCGCACGATAAAATCCGGTTTCGCTTTCATTCATTTCGGCAGTTTCTTTCACTTCGGATCCGTCGGATTTCCGGATCGTGACGATTGCTTGCAGCTTTTTGCCTTTTTCGTGCATGGCGGCAACCGTAAATGAACAGCCGATCACCACTTGACTATTGACCATATTTTGAAAATATATGTCGGCGTATTCGATCGGTTTATCTGCTGGCGGAGGGGTATCCCCGCAAGACTGGAAGCATTTTAAGTAAATGTTCCGTCGATCCGGCTTCTCCCAATCGCTTGTAATATAAGCAACCTTTCCGCCGGTCGCATCGAACGTCGCTTTTTCGGAGACGAGCGCCTGATTGCCGATCGGAGTAAACTCCTTCGCGGCGACGTCGTACAGCATAATGCCATGGTCCGCTTGACTGTAAAAGTCGTTGCCGTTCGCGTGGTCAAATTCGAACAGCAATTTTCGTCCGTCTCCGCTTACTCTAGGGTGAAGCAGTACAAACCTCGACTCGCCCGGCGTATCGTACACTTCGGTCTGCGACCCGTCGGAACGCTGATAAATATATACGGTTTGGCTCGCATCCATACGTTTTACGGTAAAGGCAATCGTACGGCCATCCGCGCTCGAGCTTGTTTCGAGAATTTCCTCGAGACCGCCGGAAAGCGGAACCGTTTCGATTTTCGCTTTCGCAACGTCATAAATGGCGAGTCCTTCCGTAATCGCGTAAACCACTGTTTTGCCGTCTCCGCTAATCGTCGGATGCCCGCCGGAACCGATAACGATTGTTTGCCTGTTGCTCCGGTTATATAAAACGGTTTCGCTGCCGGCATCACCAGATCGCTCATATACGATCAAAGTTCCATCGTCCGAAACGGCAGGCGAATGCGCGTTCCCGCTCCCTTCAGAAATTCGACGAACGTTGCCCGCTTCCGAATCGTAGACGTAAATATCCGATTCGTCATCCGTATCGTCCGCCGTTTCGCGGCCATCCGATACGTAAACCGCAACGTTTCCGGAAGCATCCAGCGCAAGCCGGCCTCCTTGATCACTACTTTTATTTTCCGCCTTGCCGATGAGCGACGTTTGGTTATTCCTTATGTCTCTCATGTACAAATGGTACGCCCCCGGTTGTCCAAGCGGCTGCGACACCAGATCCGTTGCATTGGAGAGAAAAGAGACTTTCGTCCCGCTTCCGTTCATCTCCTGCTCGTAAGTGACGCCGTTAGAAAAGCCGCGCGCAGTGCTCGGCGAAGCAAGTACCGCATCAAAATAACCCGTTCCCGCCTTAATCACGGCAGGTTCGGACTTATTACCCGCCCGGTCGACGGCGACGATGGCGTATTCGTGAAATTGCATGTCACCTAGATTCCAATCGGGATATGCAGTATCAATCTTCGTTGTTAGCAAATCCCCATCGCGGTACACTTCGTAATGGGAAATCGTAGTGTCCCATTTGTCGGATCCCGGGAAAAAAGGAATTTCCCAAATCAGCACGACACCGCTTTTTTCGGCTGGGATTAATACCCATCTGGCGTTTCTCGGCTTCTGCGGCACCGTCCCGTCATATTCGAATTCGACGCCTGGCTCGAAGCTCTCTACGCCGTCCACGATCGCCTTCGCCCGAACGACATACCTTCCGTCGCCGGTCGTCAACGCAATTTGGGTATCGAATATTCCGTTCTCGTCCGCGGTGAGCGGCGGAATTTGCTCGAGCTCTCCTCCTACTAAGCCATAACGGATGATTACCGTCGCCCCCGGCGTTGCCGTTCCTTTGACGATCAAAGGACTTTGATTCGTCGGACTCGAAATCGGCTCCAGTGCGGGAGGCGGGGGCGCAGCTAGCGCCGGCGATTCCAGACCGCCGATCATTTCTTGAATGACGGTTTGAGGATCCAGCGTATTTTCACCGCCGGTTGAATCAGCTGCGGATGCTGCGGGCGGCCCCATGAGCGCCAATTGGCAAACGATCAGAACATACACAATAAAACTCGTTTTATTCTTGCGAAAATATCGAAACATAACGCTCCTCTCCGATCGTGGCTTCGGCCACACATCTAAATAAACCTTTGAATACGTCGATAATCATTTTTTACATTCAAAATCGTACAAAAGCGCTGTCATTCGGTTCGATGTCTATTGGCCGTATTCGGCGGTCGTGGCGGTTCGACTTCAATTGCGGGCGATTGGATATGCTTTGGAATTCGAAGATGATTTGGGGCTCAACTTTGCGTCCGGTTCCTGCAATAAGCGTTTCGTTACACCTTACAATATTACCGCTCCTTTCCCTACTCTTCTGTTCACCACCAATACAATACGGCAGAAACAAACTCTTATCTACCTTCCATCGGACTATGATTTGTCATCGATAAAACGCAGATTCCGCGTCGTTTGTCATCATGACGCATTCGAAATTATGAAAGCAGTGTGCTGAATCTATCATTCGTCAAACACAAAAAACCCCGAGGGCAGACGCCTCTCGGGTTCATCGTATGTAATATTCTGCAAGGATTAAGCGTTCTTCGTAATCGTCTCGACGGTTGTCCGGTCGGTAGCCTTAACCAGTTTGACCAGAAGCTCCTTCGCGGCGGCATAATCGTCAACGTGAAGAATGGACGCCGACGTATGAATATATCGGGCGCACACCCCGATAACCGCGGTCGGTACGCCGATGTCCGACAGATGCACCTCGCCCGCATCCGTTCCACCCGGCGATACGAAATATTGATACGGGATTTTGTTGCTTTCCGCCGTATCGAGAATAAATTCGATCATCGTCCGGTTCGTGATCATCGTCCGGTCGAGGATTCGCAGCAGCGTGCCTTTGCCAAGCTGGCCGAACGCATGCTTGTCACCCGAAATATCGTTCGCCGGGCTTGCGTCCAGCGTATAGCAGATGTCCGGGCGAATGAGGCTTGCGGCTGTTTTGGCCCCGCGCAATCCGACCTCTTCCTGGACGGTCGCTCCAGAATAAACGATGTTCGGATGCGTTGCACCTTTCAGCTCCTTCAGCAGCTCGATGGCAAGGCCCACGCCGTAACGGTTGTCCCATGCTTTGGCCATAATTTTTTTGCCGCTGGCAAGCGGCGTGAACGGACACACCGGCACGATCGACAGCCCCGGGCGAATGCCCATTTCCGCTACTTCTTGTGCGCTGTCCGCGCCTACGTCAAGGAACATTTTCGCCATATCCATCGGCTTGCTCCGCAACGACTCGTCCAACAAATGCGGCGGAATCGAAGAGATCACGCCGATAACCGGCCCGTTCTTCGTAATGACCTGCATCCGCTGCGCGAGCAGCACTTGGCTCCACCATCCGCCAAGCGGCTGGAATCGCAGCATTCCATTGTCGGTAATGCCGGTGACCATAAAGCCGACTTCGTCCATATGTCCGTTGACCATGATTTTAGGTCCGTTATTGTCGCCGCGAACGACGCCGAACACGCTGCCAAGCCGGTCTTGAATCAATTCATCCGTATATTGCGCGAGCTGCTCGCGAACAAAAGCACGGACATCGTGCTCGAAGCCGGACGTCCCCGGAAGCTCGGTTAATGTGCGGAATAGTTCAAGCGTATCTTTTTCCATCTTCAATCATCACCTTCGCATCGAAATTATTTCCATTATACCATCATGCGCAACTTATCCGAAGCTTATTAGTTATTATTGCGCTGGCCCAGTCTCAATTCTACAACAATGAATACGATATCGTAACTAGATTCATAGATTATTATAAAACGAGGGAATCGACATGAAATTATCCGAACTGAAAGGAAGCTACGACGCCGTATTCAGTCTTGGGTCCAACTGCATAGCAGCGATTCAGCTGCAGCGCAACGGATTGCGGCCTTACAGCGGGGTGCTCGACTGGATGCTGTCGGAGTCTCTCACGCACGTCAATATGCTGCTGCATAACCGCTTCGCCGGATTTATGGAGTCTTCCCGGCTTGTATACGAGCCCTATCAGGACAAGCTTGTTCTAAAAGATTCCGTCTATCGGATCAAGCTTCTACACGACTTGCCGCTAGACTCGAACGGAATACACATCCTATCCGCCATGCCGGATTGCAAAATAAAAATCGACAGGCGCGCCGAACGAATGTTGAGACGGATGTCTACCTGCCGATCCATATTGTTCGTCCGCCTGGGGGGCTCCTTTCAAGAAGCGGCGGCCCTGCAGAACGTTTTATCGGCGATGCTGCCCGGCGATTTTCGCGTATTGCTCGTCAACGACTCGCCTCATCATGGGATAACGGAATGCAACTGGCCCTTGGATCGTATTTGCGCGATCCATATGCCGCTGCAGCAGGAGTGCAATGACTTATGGAACAATATATTCGATGGCGTAACCTTAACCGGCAATCCGTGAACTTCGCCGTGTCCCATGTGCAGCGAAGGGGAATATATTACCCTATCCGACATCAAAAGGGGAGACATCGGATTGACCCGAAAAGCGTATATCGCAAGTTGCGATTCTGCCTTCACTTCCGCCTGCAAAAAACATTGCGCGCCAGCTCCCCCCTGCAAACGACGCAAGAAAAAATGCCGTCGTCCAAAGCCGCCTTGTCCTCGTCCCCGCAAGGTACGCCCCGCTACGCTTTTTACGGAGCAGCTGTATAAGAATATCACGACATATGATGATTGGGAGCCGGTCCCGGGCCAGGACACTTCGCTAAAATCGGTATATTCCTATGCCATCGTTAACCGCGGCAACAACGCGGCCGAAGTTAAAATCGAAATTAGCCCGAACGGAACCAACTTCGCATCCGAAGTGCAGGAAACCGTGCCGCCGCATAGCACCAAGGTCGTCGTTCCGATCCGCTTCATGAAATATACGCGATTAAGCCTTAAATCCCAGGCATCCGGCAAACCGACTTCGGTCGACGCTTATTTCCAGGCGCAAGAAAGTATCCGTTAGCATGCTTCGGTAATCGGCTCGACGAAGGATTGGTAATCTCGATGACTACGGTTCGCCCGCCAAGAGCAAGTAAGGGAGCGACTGCGCCGAATCCGTCAGCATCGCAACCAATCCGATCGTCGGCTCAAGCCGATGTGGGTAATCCCGCTTCAGCCGCTGCAATAAGCCGTAGCTCTCGTCTTTGCGGCCAAGGGACAATGCGAGCATCGCCCGGAACAACCGGAGCTGCAGCGCTCCATTGGCAGGCAATATGTTCTCCCCTTTCTCAAGCAGCCGCTTTCGAACGTAGACAGGCGAAGTCAGCAGTGCCGGAAACCAGTCATTCGTAACGATGAATGCGTTGTTCCGACCGCCTACCTTATCGACCAAGTACAGAAAAGCGTCCCATGCGCCTACGCATAACAAGGCGAATGCAGCTTGCGAGCTAACGGCCGGGTGAATTTCGGTTCCGGGTGCGCCATCTAGGAGCGCTGTGGCGAGTGGGATCAATTCGGGATGAATTGCCCGACTTGAAACCAGCTCGTCGAGTCGGACAAACCGGTCGATCTTCACATTGCGAACCGCCCATAAATAAACGACGTCGTGACGCAGCCCGCGAAGCCGGACAAGCCCTTCAAGCAGCTCGGCAGCCTGTTCCAACCGCCCGGATTGCGCGAGGAATACGGCTTTCAGAAAAACAATCTCTCCCGGAGGCTCGGACCCGGGACCCGTGTCCGAATTCTTCTTAAAAGGAGCGGGGTACTCCATCGTCTGTAATATCGGCAAAGCTTCATCGCCTGCGTGCCATTTCATGGCATGTTGAAAAAACGCGTCCCATTTCATTTCGTTATCCATCGCCTCCGGCAGCTTTTCCAGAAGCGAACGGACTACGCCGGCAATAGAGCCTTCGGCAAGAAACGAGATATCGAGCCAACGTGAATAGATGGCTTCATTGTTCGGCTGGATCGCCAGCCCCCGCACATAGAAGTCCGACGCTTCGGACCAATCGAACAGACGTTCTTTCGCCATCCCTTTGCAATAGCATAAATACGGAGTCGGCGTCCCGTCCTCCATGCGGAGCGCCTCTTCATATTTCCCGGTCTCCAGATAAAGCGCAGCTAGCAGATCGATCAACTCTACGCTGCCGGGATGCTGCTCCAACCCCCGTGCGGCAAGGCGCAACGAATCGTCTTTGCGCAGCACGGCCCGATACGCGAACGCAAGCTTATAAACATGGTCGGCTGCGTAACCGGCATTTGCTGGTACGACAACTTGCTCGTAAAACGGGATCGCAGATCCGTACTGTTCCATTTGAAAATATTCGCTACCCAGCGCATACAATGCGTATGGGTCGTCCGGCGTTTCGGCAAGCGTTAGCTGGAGCAGCCGAATGTTGCGTTCCGATTTGGCCTTGGTTGCGACGGCATACTTCACATAGCCGTAATGCCCGATTATAATGCCGGCCACGGCTAATCGAAGCTTCGAATCCGCCACGCTTTCGCTTACGTCTTCATGAACCCGTCCCCGGTACGCGATACCGGGGATGTTACGGTACAGCCGGCAAATGGCTTCGGTCTCATAACCACTTCCCGCCTGTTCACTGTAATAATTGCGCCGCGTTACGTATAGGCCTCCGACCTCCGGGTCGACCAATAACGGCAGAACCTGTTCCCAGTCGAACATTTCCACCCGTTCGTCCGCATCCATCACGAAGATCCACTCGCCGGCAGCTTGCGCCGCCGCATAATTTCTCGCCTCCGCGAAATGATCGCCCCAAGGATACGAAAACACTTTTCCTCCCAAAAGCATAGCGAGCTCAGCCGTCCCGTCATTGGATCCGGTATCCACGACGATAATTTCGCTCGCATAAGGCTGTGCCGTCGCGATGCAATCGTGCAAATGCCCTTCCTCGTCGCGCACGATCATACATAGCGAAATAAGCGGTTCGCTCATACAATCTCCCCCAAAAACACATCGTCGATCAGACTCATTAGACCGGTCGTCGTCTCATGCCACAAAGGCGAATACACATCGTCCTTCGGTGCCGTCAGAATCAGTTGATGGACGCGTACGTGCAGCACCCGGACGAATGCGATTTGGCCTTCGATTTTTTCCTTCGAATCGGGCATCAACGAGATCAAGGCGCGCCAATAGGTGCGCACTCTTCTCTGAAGCTCTGGCTGGCGGTCCCGCTCCGCCAGAAGATACAAGAAGCCCAACTCGCTCCATACTTTCTGCGATGCCGAATGAATCAGCTCTTGCGGGATCGTGAAAGTACCGATTTCCGGTCCGTATACAATATAGGCGTACATATTCAGCAGGAACGCATGCGCCCCTTCCGATTCGAGCCGCCCCAGCCAAGCTTGAGCCGCCCGGTCATCGTTATGCTTCAGAGCGAGATAAAATCCAATGCGGCTTGAAAACGTATTGGCCTCCTTTCCCTCCTGCGGCTTCAGATACGTCTCGTCCAGAAGGGCAGCATCTTCGCGATCGGCAAGCAGCAGCGTACACAATACAAGCATCCATTCCTTCTCCTGACGTTTCTCCGCCGGAGTTTCCCGCTCCGACAACACCGCTGCCGCATGCTCGAACAGTCCGAGATGGTAAAAGGAAAGCGCGATGCTCCACCAAGATTTATCCGATTGAACATGGAACATGCCTTGCAATCGGTCCATCAGTTCCCTCGCATCGGTCGTCCGCACGAGCAAGCTGACGATACGCAGAAACGGCGGCAGCGACGCCGGATTATGATGCAACGCGTGAAGATAGCTTTCGATCGCGCGAGGAAAGTCTCTTTGCTGTTCGTATGTTTTGCCGAGGTGAAAGCTAGGAATGTAGGTCCCTGCCCCGCTCTGCGTATTGTAGTGCGCCGGAGGATTGCCGATTCGCAGCGCGGCGAGAAAATCTTCCTTTGCTTCCTCCCATCGCCCAAGCCGGTAATGCAGCATCCCGAGACGCAGGTGCAGGTCGGTATAATCTTGAAAGATGTCAACCGCTTTCCGGCACGCTTCGATCGCCTCCTCGACACGTCCGATCGCATCGAGACAATCGATTTCTTGCCGCAATACGGTATGCGCATAACTCGTATTCCGGAAGTACGGGTAGCTCTTGCAGTGTGCGAGCTCGGCCAGCGCTCTCTCATAATCGTTCAGCCGAATGTATTCAACCGCGATATTGTACCGGTGAAACGCCGGATCGACGGATTCCTCCAGCTCTTTTTCCAATAAAGCGATGTTGCGCTGCGACTTTCCCTTCTCTTGAACGGTTTCAACCAAATAACCGTCATGTTCGATTTGCAAGTCCGTGAACACCAGCTTCGCTTGCGGATTCGCTTTTAAGATCGGATCGACGATCTGCTCGTGAATTTTGCCGCGATACCGGTATCCCGGAACATTGCGAAAAACGCGCAGCGAAGAACAAACCGTGGAGCCCAGCCGTTTGTCCCGAAACCCGTAATAATTGACGACCTGCATGAAAAAAGCTTCCGCTTCCGTTGGCGCAAGCCCTTCCAGCTTTTCCCGAAGCCGTTTGCCGTGTCCGGGATACAGTGCTTCATCCGCGTCAAGGATGAGAATCCATTGCCCTTTGGCCCTGTCGATTGCCGCGTTTCGTGCGGCGGCAAAATCATTCACCCATGCAAAGCGATGAACGCGGGCTCCGTTTTCCTCGGCTATGCCAACCGTTCTGTCGGTTGAGCCGGTGTCCAAGACGATAACTTCATCGGCTGCTTCGCGGACGCTCTGAATACAACGGGCCAATACGGCTTCCTCGTTCTTGACGATTAAACATAAAGAAAGCAGCGGTCGTTCTGCTGCCTCGACTTGATTCTCACTTCGATTATGATTGTGTTTGCGCTTGCGTCTACTCATGGACCGCTCGCTCCCGATGAAGACGGAGATGCCGGAAATGCGGAAGCTTGCTCCAGCCGTTCAACCGTTGTCTCCAGCTTCTTCAGCTCCTCGCGCAAATAGTTCGAGCTCGGGAACAATTGCAGCGACTCCTGCAGCAGTTTTTGGCTTTGGCGCAAATTCGCCAGCAGCAGCGCCGTGCGTATCGCTCCCTGATCCGGCGATTGATCCAGCACGTATTGAAAGAAAGAAGCCGCTTCCTCATAAACGCCGCGTGAATACAAGATTTGCCCCAGCCGCTGATAACCTTCGAGATCTAGCGTCCGATTGCTTAAGGCATCCAGGAAATAATTCGCGCTTTGAAGCTCGAATCCGTTCGCATACAGCAGCTTGGCAAATCGTAAATCGCTTATCACAGCACAGGACTGACGAATCTGCACGGCGACTTGAAAATGTTTCTCTTGCAGCGCATATTGCAGCAATTGTTCCTTGCGCTCCTCCGGCCACTCTGCCAGAAGCCGTAACGTATCCGCGTCATTCGCAGCGATCGCCTCCAGCATTTCGGCGAAGGGCAACTCTCCTCGTTCGCGAGCGATGCCTTGCGATTCGTTTTCCACCTGCTCAGGCACAGCCTCTGCCGCGTACTCGGCCCTGCTTTCATCTCCCATTCAGATCACCTCCCGCGAACGTACTTCCCCCCATGCTTTCACGAAACTTTCAATCAACCGCATCGCCTGCCGAAGCTTCCGTATTCAACTTTTTATGCGCGCACATGATGTCCGTATGCATGGTTTTTCCTTTTCGGAGGACCGCACATTCCGGCAAAATAAAACGGAAGCCGTCCGTTACCGGCGGCATTCCGTTCCAAGTCTCTCAAGCGTTTTTACGCAAGATTACACTTGCGCATCCAGATAGACATCGATCGTCGCGCTCGTTAAAGTAAGCACGAGTCCGTAGGATAAACGCGTATATTTCAAAAATCTGATCGGTACAAGTACGTTCGTTCCTGCCGTCAGCGAGGTTGCCGTCTGATCGACGAACCAGTTCGTCCCGTCCGAGCTGATTTCAACGCGTAGATTGATCGCGGCGCCTTGGCTAACGACGAAATAAGAATACGTTTTATACGGGAAGGTGGAACGCGTGATCGAAGCTGTTGCGATCGGGGTGAATCCCGTATTGGCTACGGCGATGTCTGTAGAACTGAATTGGGTAAAGTTCGCCTGCGATATCGTTGTAATGGTGCCGACGTTGACCGTACCTCCTGTAATCGTGGCGCCAAGAATCGCGTTGATCGTTTGCACCGTGTTGATCGTGCCCACTGATGATAACGTTCCGCCGGTGATCGTGGCGCCAAGCACCGCGTCTATCGTCTGTACCGTGTTGATCGTGCCCACCGACGAAAGCGTACCACCGGTGATCGTTGCGCCAAGCACCGCGTCTATCGTCTGTACCGTGTTGATCGTGCCCACGGATGATAACGTTCCGCCGGTGATCGTGGCGCCAAGCACCGCGTCTATCGTCTGTACCGTGTTGATCGTGCCCACCGACGAAAGCGTACCACCGGTGATCGTTGCGCCAAGCACCGCGTCTATCGTCTGTACCGTGTTGATCGTGCCCACGGATGATAACGTTCCGCCGGTGATCGTGGCAGACAACGTTCCTCCCGTAATTGTCGCGCCGAGAACAGCGCCTACTGTTTCCACGGTGTTAATGGTACCTACGGCGGATAAAGTCCCCCCGGTGATCGTAGCTGATACCGTACCGCCTGTGATCGTGGCGCCAAGCACCGCGTCTATCGTCTGCACCGTATTGATCGTACCCACCGACGAAAGCGTACCACCGGTGATCGTTGCGCCTTGAACCGCCGTCACGGTACTCACCGTACCGACATTCAAACGTCCTGATGTATCCGTGCTGATCGGTTTCGCGTCGGTTCCGTCGAAGCCGTAGATGAGCGTTTTTAATTGTTGCGGGTCCGGGTTGAAGACTGAAAAGTTAGGCAATTCTACTCCCTCCTTCAAATGCAATAACTTGGTTACTATACGTTATGGCAAACGAAGGAAAACGTATGGGTCGACTACGAAAATGAGTCACCCAACCACGGTTGTCAGCCTCTGCCGCCGCGATGCGAGCTCCAATCAGCAATTGCAGAGATGACGGCATCAACATGATCGTCCGTAATGACGCCGTGCATCGGCAAGGCAAGGATTTGACCGGACACTTGCTCCGCTACCGGCAAATCCCCTTCACAATAGGCTAGGTGGGCTAGTGCCTTTTGAAGATGCAGCGGCTTCGGATAATAAATGGCATGTGCGATCTGCCGAGAAGCGAGGAAAGCGGCAAGCCCGTCGCGACCCTCCGATTCAATGCAATATTGATGATAAACGTGAACGGAATCCGGCGATTCGAACGGGATTTTCACGGAACCTTGCAGTGCCCGGCTGTAACGTGCAGCCGCTTGCCTTCTTCGGTCGTTCCACGTATCGACGAATGATAGCTTAACGCCTAACACCGCAGCCTGAAGCTCGTCGAGCCGGCTGTTCGTGCCGATCATCTCATGCTTGTATTTTTCACGGCTGCCGTGGTTGCGAAGCATGCCGATTCGTTCATGCAATTCCGCATCGTTCGTAACCACCATGCCGCCGTCGCCGTAACCGCCTAAGTTTTTTGACGGAAAAAACGAAATGCAGGCTGCATCGCCAATCACTCCCGTTTTCCGACCAAGATACTCTGCGCCGAACGATTGGCACATATCTTCGATAACTTTTAGACCATACGCATGCGAGAGCTCCACGATTGGGTCCATATCCGCCGGATGACCGTACAAATGTACGACAATGATCGCTTTCGTCCGCCGGCTCAGCTTAGGCTCGATCAAATACGGATTCAGGTTGTACGTCAACGGGTCGATATCGACAAAAACCGGCGTTGCGCCAACCCGTACGATCGCTTCCGCAGTGGCAAAAAAAGAAAACGGCGTCGTCACCACTTCATCTCCGGCTCCGATGCCAAGCCCCTCCAATGCAAGGACAAGCGCATCCGTCCCGTTCGCAACGCCAACCGCATACCCCGCCCCGAGATAATCGGCGATCCGCTTTTCAATGGCTCGCCCTTTCGGGCCTAGAACAAAAACACCGCTTTCCAATACGTCATGCACAGCCTCCAATATCAAAGGTCGAATCAAACGGTATTCCGCATTCAAATCGACAAGCGGTATCATGGCCCTTCCTCTCCGCTCGGATCCGCGATCGGTTCGACCTTAAACGGAGTCGCAGGAACGCCGACGACCGTTTTGGCCGACTGAGTCGGTTTCGTCACGACCGCTCCGGCGCCGACGATCGTATCCTCTCCGATGTGCACGCCGGGCAGCAGCGTTGAGTTGCTGCCGACTTTGGCTCCCCTGTGCAGATGAGGTCCTTGAAGCGTGTATGCCGCTGCACCCATATATTTGTCATTGGACATGGCCACGCACGGACCGATGAATACATGATCCTCCAGCACCGTGTCACCCGTCACGTAAGCCAATGTTTGAATCGTGCATCGTTTTCCGATCACGACGTTCAGCTCGATAACCGCGCTTCTTCCGACAACGCTGGAATCACCGATCACAACCCTTTCGCGAATGCTCGCTTGATCCCCGATAAATACGTCTTTGCCAATTTCGACATCACGATAGAGCGTAACCAGGCTGCCGATGTACGTTCGATCCCCGATGCGCAATGGACTGCCTGAATCGGCGGTTAGGCGCATACTTTCGGTTCGGCGCGGCTTGATCCCGAGAACGCAATGGGAGCCGACGACAACATCATGCCCGACGACGGTTCCGGGTAAAATAACGCTATGGTGGCCGATTTGAGCCCGATCGCCAATAACGGCATCTCGCGCAATAATGCAGAAATGGCCGATGCTGACATGCTCCCCGATCGCAGCTCCTTCTTCGATTACAGCATGCATACCGACGCCTGCACTCGGTGGCAAGTGACTATAGTTCATCCGCATCCCTCGTTACCCATCGAATGTATTCTTATTAGTATATTGGGAGCAAACCCGTGTCGTGACTTTTGAAAAGATCTGAAACATCGTGTACAATAACAATATAATAACATATGAGCATTTGTTCATATGTTATTTAAATGAAAGAAGCATCATTATAAAAATCAGCTTTTACATTTGGAATCATGGTGAAATGAGGAAGGAGTTTTTGCTTATGTCTAAACAGCACGAGGAGCATCACAATTGCGATCATACTCATAATGCCCAAGACCGCGGTAGCCGTCATACGCACGAAGGCAAGGAGCATGAAGGTCACAAGCACGAAGAACCTCGGCGAAGCGAGGCCGCCGCATCACGGCGGCAATCACATCACGGTCATGATCATAATCATGGCCACGATCACAGCCACGACCACCATCATCACGGGATCGGAGGCCATCATCATCACGGGGCAGGTAATAGAAAAGGGCTAACGATCGCCCTGATCATCACCGCAACGGTCATGCTGCTTGAATTTATCGGCGGTCTGCTGACGAACAGCTTGGCACTGCTGTCCGATTCCGGTCATATGCTGAGCGATACGGCCGCCCTTCTGCTTAGCTTGATTGCCCTGTGGTTTTCGGCCAGACCGCCTTCGCCGAACAAAACCTACGGATTTTACCGTGTTGAAATTTTGGCCGCCCTGTTCAACGCCGTTACCTTGTTCGTCATTGCCGGATTTATTATACGGGAAGCGATCGAACGCTTCCAGCATCCGCCGGTCGTCGCCAGCGGCGCCATGATGATCATTGCGGGTGTCGGGTTGCTCGCCAACTTGCTTAGCGCCTGGGCCCTCACGCGCAAAAGCGACGTCAAAGATAACATCAACGTCCGAAGCGCCTACCTGCATGTCCTCGGCGATGCGCTCGGCTCCGTCGGTGCGATTGTCGCCGGTCTGCTGATGCTGTTGTTCGATTGGTATATCGCGGATCCGATCATAAGCGTTGTCGTTGCATTGCTCATTTTGAGAGGGGCTTGGCAGGTTGTGAAGCAAGCGATTCATATCTTAATGGAAGGTTCGCCGATTACGGTCAATGCAGATGAGGTCAAAGCTTTGCTGATGCAAATTCCCGCCGTCCGGAATGTTCATGATCTGCACATTTGGACGATTACATCGGGAATGGATTCGTTAAGTTGTCACCTGCTCGTGGAGGACGACGCGGATTGCCAGCGCATTTTGCAGCAGGCGATCGACAGCATCGAGGAAACGTTCCGAATTAAGCATACAACCATTCAAGTGGAGAAATCCGAACTTCAGCACGCGGAGCTTACGGTTTAAAAAAGCCGTCTCCGCGGCTTTTTTCTTTATTTTACTGACGAAGCCTTTTTACTCGTGCCCGATATGCTGCAGCGTCTGTACAAAGATTTGTTCAATATGCTCATCATCCAGCGAATAAAAGACGGTCTTCCCATCCTTCCTACGCTTCACGATACGCAGATTCCGCAAATACCGAAGCTGATGGGATATTGCGGATTGCCCCATATCCAAAGCGATCGTCAAATCGTGCACGCACAGCTCGTTCTGCACGAGCGCATAAATGATTTTCACCCGCGTCGGATCGCCCAGCGCCTTGAACACGTCGGCAAGGCTCGAAGCCGTCGACTCCGAAATCATCTGTTCTTTAATCAAGGCAACCTGACCCGCTGCCGTTCCTTCACACATGTCGTCACACCGATCCTGAAGCAAATCTGACATTAGGTTCCACCCGTTTCTCCGATAATATACGTTGCCTTCTTTTTATTGTACATGCCTCGGAACGAAATGCAAAGCGGGCGAAAACAAAAAAAGAACACCCTCGATATCTCGAGAATGTCCTGCGCCGATAAGTTCATCGAATCCAATTATTCAAAAAAGGTTTGATATAAAAGATAAGTATTCAAGCCAACAATGACGGCCGTTACAACCCATGCGAGCACTTTCAGCCAAAGCGGGTTAGCGAACTCGCCCATTTTTTTGCGGTCGCTCGTGAATTGAACGAGCGGCACGACAGCAAACGATAATTGAAGTGACAGGATTACCTGGCTTAAAATAAGCAATTGCATGGTGCCGCTCTCTCCGGCAACTGCCGTTACGATTACGGCCGGAATAATGGCGATCAACCGCGTAATCAGTCGGCGAAGCCAAGGAGCAAGCCGGATGTTCAGAAAACCTTCCATGACGATCTGGCCGGCCAGCGTTCCCGTCAAGGTCGCGTTCTGCCCCGATGCGAGAAGCGCTACGCCGAACAAAACGCTGCCAATGGCCGTGCCCAAAACCGGAGTAAGCAGCTCGTAGGCTTGTTGAATCTCCGCAACGTCCGTTCTGCCGTTGGCGTGGAAGGCCGCTGCCGAAACGATCAGAATCGCCGCGTTGATGAATAAGGCGAACAGCAGAGCAATGGTAGAATCCCACGTTGCATATTTAATGGCGCTCCGTTTGCCGCTGCTCGTTTGCTCGAAATTGCGGGTTTGCACGATGGAGGAATGCAAATACAGGTTGTGCGGCATGACGGTTGCGCCAAGAATCCCGATTGCGATGTACAGCATCACCGGATTCGTAACGATCTCCGCGCTTGGCACAAAACCGGCCATAATGCCGCCGACATCGGGCTTCGACAGGAAGATGTCGACTGCAAAACAACCGCCGATCGTGACCATCAAGATGATGACGATCGATTCGATAAACCGAAAGCCTTTGTTCTGCAAGTATAAAACGACCAGTACGTCAAGCGCGGTAATGAGTACGCCGTAAATAAGCGGAATGCCGAACAGCAGGTTGAGCGCGATTGCCGCGCCTATGACTTCGGCCAAATCGCATGCCGCAATGGCCAATTCGCAAAGGATCCATAGCCCGAAGGCAACCGGTTTTTTGTAATGATCGCGGCACGCCTGCGCCAAATCCCGCCCCGTAACGATACCGAGCTTGCCGGCAAGCGCCTGAAGCAGAATCGCCATCAAGTTGCTGATGAAGATGACGGACAGCAGCGTATATCCGAACATCGAGCCGCCGGCAATATCCGTCGCCCAGTTGCCGGGATCCATATACCCGACGGCGACCAGATATCCCGGTCCGGCAAATGCAAGAAACTTCTTCAACCAAGAACCGGACTTCGGTACTTTCATGCTGCGATACACTTCCGGCAACGACGGCGCATCCCGTTCCTTCCGCCAGCCGTTTTCCGCTATCGTTGCGGTATTGGCTTTTGTTGTTGCCACATAGGATTGATCCCGGGTAACTATTGCTTTATCGCTCACTTAAGTTCACCTCGACTATATTATTTAGCAAAGTACAACAGTATGTCGTTGGACAAAAAGTTTTGCACTAAGGAAACTTTATATCTATATTGTATGCCGGAAACTTTTTTTGTCAATAGATCGAGGTTAAAAAAGTTTTCTGCAATATCAGCTTTGCTAACTGTTGAGGCTGATGTTCCGGAACATCCCCGTGTAGCGATTTTTCATTATAAATGAAAAAAGCTGCAATGATGCAGCTTCCGTAGCGTTTATATTCAATTGGCGACTTGCAGTATTCTCCTTTGCGCGAAAGCGATCAAATGCTTTTCGACAAGCAGCGCGTCTTCCCGGGAATACATATGGCCGGATCGATCAAGCCATATAAGCGATTTGCCTTGAGTCGCGTCCAGCTTTCTGAAATACCGCTCTACAATTTCGCCCGGCTGCGTCCGATCGTGCCGTCCGTGGAACAAGACGACGGGAACGCGAATTTCGGAAATTTCCGAAACCAAATCGAGCGCATGGATTTCCGACAGCATACAGTCGGCCGTCATTTTCATGCCGGCTCCCATCCGCTTCAAATCGCCGAACGTATAATCCGGAGAGGTCAGCAGCTGTTTGAATACCGTGCCGAAGATCGAGGCCATCGGCGTGTCTTTTCCGGCTCCGAACCCGCCGTATTTCATGAGCCATTTCCGCAAAACGCCCCAAGTCGCACTTGGGTAAGGGGGCAAGCCGACTTTCGTCAACTCAGCGACCGCCTTGTCGTTTCCTGTTTGCTGTGCCTGGTCTACCACCCAAGCATGGGCCAGACGATCGCTCTCCGTCCAGTTCAAAATTTGCTGCATGCCGAAATATGCCGCATATTTTTCCGGATATTTAGCTGCGGCCTTTAGTCCGATAATCGTTCCCCATGACGATCCCGCCATGTAAATTTTTCGCTGCCCGAATCGGTTTCGCAGCCAGTCCGTCAATTCTCCGGTATCGGCGACAAGCTGGGCGAAATTCATGGATGCCGGCGTTACGGCTTTCGAATACGACTTCCCGGCTCCCCGCTGATCCCAGTAAACGAGCACGAAATGCTTCGTCAATTCGCCGACGTACGGAGCCGGGAAACCGCTATACGTAAGTCCGCGCGAGCTGACTCCTGGCAACGGCGCTCCCGGACCGCCGTGCAGCAAGAGAAGCACCGGCTTGGAGGCATCTTCCCCCTGCAACAATATCCACTGTTCGACGCCGCCGATCCTAACGGACTCCGCCGAGGCTACGCCGCCATTTGCCGCGGTTCGCAAGCTCTTCCGCAATAAGGCGCGCTGCGACGTAAGTCTCCAGATAAGCGCGATCAGAAAGGCTCCTATCACTACCGCCAAAACAATAAGTGCCAGTTTCATTGTATCATCCATCCCCGTCATTTTTTTCTCATAAAAGCGAATGATTTCGGCGATCCGGTCTCATCGCCACGTCCCCCCTATATCACAATGACATTGCAAAAAAACGCGACATGTTCCGTCATCCTTCGTTCGATGGGGACCGTATCTTTTTCTTCGGAATGAAGTGCGACCAGTTCCGTTATCATCGTGAACAGAGGATATTGATAGCTGACCGCCATCGTCCGGGGATCGAACGAGCGTATTTTACCGGCCGTGATCCACTTTGCGAAAACAAGTGCGATGAATTCCGTCGTATTGCCGACAATGTCGCCAAAATAAATGTCGCGTGCCAGCGGAACGCGATACTTCTCGATGCAAACGATGCGCCATAATTGACGGTTGACCGGATCGGCGAAATGTTCCTTGAAGTTTTGCACGCCACGCTCAAGAAACGCTTGCGGCGTCATGTTCGCCAGTATCCAATCGAGATGCTCGAGCGGCGGGATGATCTTCGCGAATTCACGGCGGAAATGGATGAACAGCATTTCAAGAATACTCTCCTTGCTCGTAAAATGCTTGTATAGCGAGCTTTCCTTGATACCGACCAGCTTCGTAATATCTCTCACGGATGCGCCGCTGTAGCCCCGCTGCGCAAACAGCTCGACGGCCGTATCCAGAATGCGTCGCTTCGTCGCGCTTGTGATCGGTTCGCCGTTTAAGTCCGAGTATGGGGTAAAGTCATCGTTTTCAGGCATTATTTACACCTCCGATTTTCAACCGTTTCAGATTAGCTAACAATCGTTAGCCTGTTAACGCTCATGTTAAGCTAACGATCGTTAGCTGTCAACACAATTTTAACAGTAGAGTAAAGGGCTGAGTAATTCAGCCCCTCCTCATCAAACCGGACGTGAGGTTTTCCCTCATCCGGCTTTCCGATGTTCTTCTTCCTTGTGCATTGCGGTACTTT
>NZ_JBVYOJ010000038.1:0-26503 GCF_056120465.1 Paenibacillus sp. sgz302148 | reverse complement strand
GAAAGTACCGCAATGCACAAGGAAGAAGAACATCGGAAAGCCGGATGAGGGAAAACCTCACGTCCGGTTTGATGAGGAGGGGCTGAATTACTCAGCCCTTTACTCTACTTTACTATCGCGAATGCATTACAGTTAACTTTCGTTAATTGGATGCGATCTTTAACTCTGTTAAGATAGTTAAGCTTCTAGGACAAGTCGAAGGGAGGAGAAAGATCATTTATGCCCGCAAGTTTAAATCATGAAGGTCTTAGGAGGAGGAACCGTCGCATTCGGTCTTTTGTTTTTGCGGCGGCATTGTTATTAGTATCGATATGCGCTATGTTGGCCGTTCCTCATGTGTTCGCCGATGATCATCTGGATCAGTCCAATGACGAGAGTACGAATGGACTGCCTCTTAACTACGCCGGACAATCTTTCAAAGCGGGGAAAACAGGTTGGTTGTACGATATTGAGTTGAAAATGTTTAGAAGTAGCCCGGGAGATCCGACGATCAACATAAGCATTGTTCAAGGAGAAAGCCAACACGGCGGAGGAACGGTGCTCGGCTCGGCAACCTTAATAAAACCCAATATTCAGGGTTTCAATCATTGGATAAAAATCAGATTTTTTGAAGGTGTGCCTGTCGTGGCCGGTCAAATGTATACGATTCAAGTGAACTCGGATCTGTCTACTGCCGTGCTTTGGTATTGCGCGAATTATGGCAGTTATTCGGACGGTAAATTATTGAACAATAATAAATGGTCCAATCTAAGCGACACGGCATTCAAAACCTATGTGTGGGAAACGCAGCAAGACTTCACGACAACGTTAAGCGTGGAATCCAAAGATGTGATCTATAAAGATAGCAATACCGTATCTGCCGTCTTAACCAACGGTGGACAGCCGCTCGCAAACGAAAAAGTGACGTTTTCCGTCAATGGAATGCCGGCGGGTTTCGGGTATACCGATTTGACGGGCAAAGCTTCGCTAAATCTGTCCACGAATGTGCAGGCCGGAGTGTACCATGTCCAGGCAGTATATGATGGAAGCTCCAACTATCGTGGGTCTAGCGGCAGCGGAAGCATCACGGTATTGCCGCGTCCTGTCACGATTAGCGCGAATCCCGCGACCCGAATGTATGGGGATGCTAACGGCAGCTTCAACGGCACATTTTCGGGTTTAGCAGCTGGAGATACCCCGTCGTCGCTAGGGGTGGTGATATTTTCGACTCTCGCGAATGTGACGAGTCCCGTCGGCACTTACCCCATCGTTCCGTCCGGACAGATCAGCAATCCGAATTACACGGTAACGTATATAAACGGGACGCTGAACGTGACCAAAGCCCCTCTGCGAGCAACGGCCACGGCAAAAACGAGAACGTACGGCGAAGCAAACCCGGAATTGACGGGATCCCTAACAGGGTTGAAAAATAACGACCCGATTACGGCAAGTTACGGTACGGTCGCGACGGGAACGAGTCCGGTCGGCAGTTATGAGATTGTGCCGCATCTGACAGGTAATGCTGCCACATTGAATAACTACGATGTAATCCAAACGAATGGCATTTTGAATGTAACCCCAAGACCGCTGACGGTGAAGCCGAAATCTGTCTCGCGGTGGATTGGATATCCGAACCCCGAGCTGACGGGTTCCGTGGAAGGCATAATTGGAAGCGACGGTATCGAAGCTTCTTTCACGGCAAGCGCGGACGAGCATAGCGCGGCCGGAGATTACCTCATTACGGCTAACATGAATGATCCCTTAAACCGGTTGACCAATTACGCGGTGCATAGGGACATTGCCTATCTTCGGGTCTACGATTCGCCGCAAATAACATATTCCGCCGGCGACAGCGCGGACCGCGTTACCGGAAATGTATCACTGCCGGATCAGGATGGCGCCGGCGTCGGCATTGCATGGGCATCATCAGACGAGCAATTGTTAAATCCGAATACCGGCGAAGTAAAACGGCCGCATTACGATGATGGAGATGCAGTCGTTGAGCTCACTGCAGAGGTTCTGGCGAACGATACGGTATATCGAAAGACATATCCGCTTACGATCAAAGCAACCGAACTGACGGATTTGGAAGCGATAGAGCGGGACAAGTCCGCACTAACGATTACCTATGCCCCGGGGGATCGTCAGGATGCCGTCACGCAGACGCTTGAACTGCCTGCCGCAGGTACCTTCGGCACCACCGTCCATTGGACCTCGTCACATCCCGAAGTTATCGATCCGTCAACAGGGAAGGTAAATCGACCGACGAGCGGCAAAGGAAACGTGGTCGTTTCGTTGGAAGCCGCCATTTCTCGCGGCGGCGAAAAGACAGTCCGAACGTTCGAGGTCACCGTCGTGCATGTGCCGGCAGCAGCTCAAAAACTATCTTTTGACAAAATGAGCTATGAGCTTGCCGTTGGACAATCGAAATCGCCGGTTCTCACCGTCGCTTACGATGACGGCAAAACTTATCCGGTCACGACAGGCGCGGTGCTCTCCGTTTCAAATCCGGAAGTCTTGCGGATAGATAGCGATGGAGCCGTAACCGGATTGATTGAAGGGCAGACGGTGTTGACCGCCGTATATCAAGGTTTGAGTGCTACGTCGATCGTACGGGTGCAGCGACCTATTGTTGTCGTGCCTCCTGATTCCAACACCAATGTTAGTCCTGGTCCTGGAGCCGGTACAGGAACTGGAACTGGAACTGGAACCACTTCTCCTGACAAGAAAGAAGAGAAACCGGAGCTTGCGTTAACGGTTGATTTTGCGGGTACTGACGGCAGCAAGCATGCGGTCGACATTAACGTGGACCAAGCCAAAAAAGGTCTGTTCGTTATCCAATCCAGCACGGATGGGGGGACATTCACGCTATCCAATTCCGTGTTCGAAGCGATCAGACTCATGAATCGGGAAGGCGTTTTCGAATTTCGGACCGGAAATGCGTCCTTCCGGCTTCCTATTCGAGAGATGGAGGAACAAGCGTCTGCCAGGTCAACGCTAGCGACCGTTCCAACCTTTCAATTCCATATAGCCGTAGGCGTTGCGGACACGAGGAGCGGCGCGCCTCATGATGAAGCGTTAGGAGAGACGGAGTGGCTTTCGAAGCTCATGCGGTTTGACATCTCATTGACCGATGAAACAGGAGCGGTAATTCCGATAACCTCGTTCAAACGGTATGTCGAACAGACGATTTCCTTGGGTGGCCGGCGTGTGCCGGATACTGCGACGGTAGTTCGATGGGATGAGCGGCAAAAGCAATACCGCTTCGTTCCTGCCCATTTTGAAACCGAGAACGGACAAACTACAGCCGTGCTGCAAAGGAAAGGCACAAGCTTGTATGCAGTCGTCAATAGCCCCGTTCAGTTTGGAGATATGCGGGCGCATTGGGCTCGCCAGGAAGTAACGCTGCTGGCTTCCAAGCGGATCTTGGAAGGCCGCGCCGCCGACTCGTTCGACCCGAACGGCACGATAACAAGAGCGGAAGCAGCCGCTATGCTGGTAAGAGCGTTGGGACTCGACGATGCTTCAGGAAAGTCCGTTTTCCCCGATGTGAAGGGAAATTGGTATGAAACGATCGTTCAAACGGCCTATCAAGCCGGTATCATTCAAGGCTACGCAGACGGTAAGTTTCGACCGGAGGCGAATGTCTCCCGGGAAGAACTGGCAGCGATGTTGATTCGAGCGATGCGTTTCACGGGTATTCAGGCGACAGACACCGCGAACGATATCCATTTTACCGATAAGCGGCAAATCTCTTCTTGGGCGCTGGAAGCTGTGAATGAAGCCGTAGAACTCGGATTTGTTCAAGGCGACAAGCAAGGAGCGTTCCGGCCGGGACAGCTGACCACCCGAGCGGAGATGGCGGTTACCGTATACCGGATGCTTCAGCGGTTGAAGTTTATTTAGCATGTGAAGGCTGCCGCTCAAGGCAGTTCTTCATTGTTTCGCGATGTGCTTTTTTCCGCGGCTATTGTCTATCATTTCTCGCTTCGCTATACTGATTGATTATGGAACTATTCTAGCGGAATCGAGGTTATGTCGCAGTGATGAACAATCCCATTCGAAAAGGCGCAGGCGCTACCGCCGAACATGCCGTGCTCATGGCGGAAAGCTACCGCAGGTGGACAGGCCTGGAGCTTTTCCCGGATTTGAACTACGGGCAGCCGGAGTTGTTGAAAGAACAGTTATACCATGCGCCGATTATCTTGCTGTCTCATGGAACGGAAGCGAGTCCGGTACTCAATTACGGCAATGCATTGGCGCTTAAACAATGGGAGATGGATTGGGCGACTTTTACGAGCACGCCTTCCCGCGAAACGGCGGAACCGATGCTTCAGTCCGACAGGCAAGCGTTTCTTGAGCAAGTGGCCGCGTACGGTTATGTAGACAAATATACCGGCGTACGGATCTCCAGCTCCGGGCAGAGATTCTACATTATCGATACGATCGTATGGAATCTGGTTGACGCGGCGGGTCAATACCAAGGCCAGGCGGCAGCTATTGCCAATGTTCGATATTGCTGATATAATCGGTTCAATTTCATATTCGCGATGATGAAGAGGAGTACACGTTGCACAAGGGTTTCAGAGAGCTGATGGCTGCTGCGAATCAGTATCCGGGCAATGTCGAATGGACTTCGGAGCGCCAATCCGAACTCGTTGGAGTGTAGGCAAGGCGGAGCGTCTCACCGTTACAAGAGACAGGGTATCGAGAACGGCTTGCCGCCGCGATCCGTACCTGGATGAGCGTGTTTGCGTTGCGCAAACAAATGAAGGTGGTACCGCGAAGATAACTTCGTCCTTATATAAGGACGAAGTTTTTTTTTACGATAAAGAAAGTTTAAGTTCGCCGAAGCATTAAAGCGAAAGAAAACTTTCTTTACCAAGAAAAGCTTCCTCTTACGCAGGGTCATTCTTCGTGGAAAGGGCTTCGAATAGAAGCTTTTCTTATTTGATTTTTTTTTATTTGAAGTAATTTTGAGAGGGGGTGGTGGTCATGGAAGACGGCTGGTGGTGGCGTGATCGAAACGGAGATTTGCCAAACTTAAACGACAAATGGAGGAATGACAATGACAAACGCAACACATGCTGCAATTGCAGCGAACGTATCAAACGCAGTTCAACCCGCTCAAGAACGCATATTAACCGGAGATCGCGTCACCGGCAAGCTTCACCTTGGCCACTACGTCGGCAGCTTGAAGCAAAGGGTGGAGCTGCAGCATCAATATGAAACGTTTATTCTGCTCGCTGACGTGCAGGCGTTAACGACGCATTATGATCGGCCGCAACTGATCCGCGACAATTTGCGCCAGATTGCGCTGGATTATTTGGCCGTCGGCATCGATCCGGATAAAGCAACGATTTTCGTGCAATCGCTTATTCCGGAAATTGCCGAAATGACGGTGTATTTCTCGATGTTCGTGACGGTGAATTCGCTGCGGCACAACCCAACGATCAAGTCGGAGGCGCTGGAAAAAGGATACGACGACCTTTATTACGGCTTCCTCGGTTATCCGATCAGCCAAGCGGCCGATATCGCTTTTTGCAAAGCAACGCTCGTTCCCGGCGGGGAAGATCAAGTGCCGCATGTCGAGCAAGCACGCAAAATCGTCCGAAGATTCAACGAGCTCTACGCTCCGGTGCTGGTCGAGCCGCGAGCCTTGGTCGGATCCAGGCTGGAAGGACTGGACGGCAACCGCAAAATGAGCAAGAGCATCGGCAATACGATCGATCTGGACTCGACTCGCGAACAACTTGCCGAAAGCTTGAAGAAAGCGAAAACCGATCCGGCTCGTATTCATAAGCATGATCCCGGACACCCGGATAGATGTCCGATTTATACCTACCATAAAGAGTTTCGTTCCGAGCGCGCGGAGGAAATCCATGCGAGCTGCACGAAGGGAAGCATCGGTTGTGCCGACTGCAAGAAGCTGATCGGCGATACGCTGAACGCCTTCATGGAACCGATGCGCGAGCGGCGCGAGTTGTATCGCAGTAGGCCGAAGCGCATCGATGAAATTCTTATTGCAGGAACGGACCGCGCACGTGAAGTGGCGAAAGAAACGATGCAAGAGGTCCGCGAAGCGATGGGACTGAACTATTTTGCCGGGAGATCGTAGTCAAGGTTACTCTGCCGAGTCCTTCAAACGGTCGATTGCCTCGGCCATCGTTTTATCGGTCAAATGCGCATAAATTTGCGTCGTTTCCGGCGAAGCGTGCCCAAGCTGCTCTTGCGTTTTGTACAGGTCGTTACGCAAATAATAATCGGTCGCGAACGAGTGGCGAAGCTTATGTACGGATAAGTAAGGCTTGCCGAAACGTTTGGCGTATTTGATCACCATTTCTTGAATCGCTCTCTTCGTCATCCGCGAGCCGGCGTTTTTGCCGTTGGCGATGGCGAGGAAGAGCGCTTTTTCACGTTTAGGCGCTTTATATTGAGTTTCGCGCAGCTCGAGGTAGTCGGTCAGCGCTTCGATCGCATCCTGGCGAAAATAGACCGGCGTCTTGAACGTATCGTCATTTTTACCTTTGCGGTATACGTATGTAAGCTTCTTCTTGAGATCGATGTCATCGATGTTCATATTGATCAGCTCCGAAACACGAAGTCCCGAATTCAGGATTAAGCTGACAATGCAAACGTCGCGCGTTTTGTTATGTTCATACGAATAGATGGCTTGTTTGTTGCTTGCGACATCCTGCCCGTAACCGTTCTTGATATAATCGATAAACTCGATGATTTCCTGCTCCTGCAGCAGCTTGCCTTCCAGCTTCGCGGCGGTATCCTTGGGCTTGTGTGTTCGCTTAATCGTCACTTTCGCCATCACGTTGCGCTTGAGCAAGGGATAGAAGTTTTCGTCCTCGGCAATTTGGCTCAAATAATGAAACAAAGAGCGGAGGGACGATAGCTTGCGTGAAATCGTCGTTTTTGTATTGGCTTGCTCCTTGCGCGTAGCCAGGAACATTCGGTAGGTGTCGACACTATCCATGCTCAGCCTTTCCAAATCTTCGATCGGAATCGTCTGGAACGACGTGCCGGTCGTCAGACCTTCGGCCAGCATCCAGGAAAAAAACGTTTCGTAGTCGCGGACATATTCCAACAACGATGACGGAGACAGGTCCGGCAGCTTGAAGTTGATGAATTTCTCGACATACCAAGGCATGAACGGTACTTTTTTGTCCAGCTCCTGGCGGTCTTTCACTTTAATGATGTTCATGATCGTCACCCCGCGTAGTCGTCAACCTCAATAAAGTGTTAACATAAATATAATTATGTTAACTCCAAACAAAGGTTCTCTTGTCTAAATTATAACGAATCCCGCAAGGGAAGGCGATAGTCAAATCGTCACCTTACAAACCGAGCCAATCGAAGAATAAACTGATCCATGGATTCGGGGTAAACTTATTGTCCAGGAAAATGCTGATCCATTCCGCAATGCCGAGCAGAACGATGGTCACGAATAAACCGATCTCTTTCGTGCTCTTGTTCTGGCGAATCATAATAACGATGCTTATAACCATAGCGATGGCCGTGAAAAGCAGAAACCAGATCATGACGAAGAACCTGCCTTATGCTTACCCAAGCTACATTTGCTCCAATGGATAACGAGCAGAACAAGGGGGAGGAAGATACTGAATACACCCGTATATTCAAAATCATAACGTTTGCTGAATGCTATATTTTCCAGCACATTATCGTACCCAAGCGCAAGTCCGGAAATGATCAAAATAAGCGAAAATGCAATCCAGCTCCTGTCGTTCACGCGAAATAATTGCCCAAGTCCTGCCACTGAGCAATAATAGGTGATGGACAGCTTAATAAATATTGCAACGAGTAGAATGAGCGCGATGGTCGATTCCAAATGCTCGAAAAATGTCCCGATATGTATTTCTTGCACGATGACGAACAGAGGGTACGTTTCATGAGAAGAACGCGAAATGCCAAGCACGCCGATCGTAAAAAACACAATCGAGCTAAGCGATAGTGCGGCGGCTATGGCGCCTAGCATAAAACCCGTTGTTCTTCTGCTGCTGACGTATGGAAACAGCATCATAAAAACGATCGTCTCCATAAAAGGAAAACCGAAGATAGCTCGGGTTTCCTTCATCGTGGTCCAAACATCCATCCGGAACATGCCGTCAAACCGTTCCCAATCCCACTCGGAAAGCGCGATGCAGAAAATAAACAAAAAAGCGAGCGTGACGATCGGAAACAAGATTTCCGTCGACCTGGCGATCGCCTCCATTCCTTTGATGACCGTATAACAAATGACGAATAGAAACATGACATGGAATACGGTAATCGGGGTGCGCGGCATCAACGTTTGAGTCATGAAATCGCCGAGATTCCGGATGACAAAAGAGGAGAGATGCACGAAGTACCCGATATAGAGCAGCGCAATCAGACCGCCGACCGACTTCCCGGCAACCTTGGTACAAATCTGAATCAACGTAAGGCCCGGATAATAGCGGGCCAGCCTGATCCAAATGAGCGGAGTCAAGATGCCGGCAATCCCTGCCCATAACGGAATGATCCATGCGTCTTGCTTGGCGGCGGCAATCAGTCCTCCGGGACGGAGAAAAAACGAAGTGCCAAGCAAATAACTAAAGATTAACAGAAAAAACTGCCATGCGCTAATTCGGCCCCGCTCCATCGGCTAGCCCCCTTTATAAGGATCGATGATTTCCCCGATATTGGTAATTCTGCACTTTACGGTGATGAGCAATCTCGTTTGATTCCAGCCGTTTTTTTGACGTTGGACGGCTTCCCACGCTTTGCCCCGCTTATTTTTTATTTTGTCCTCAAGACCGAATAAATCCCAATTCTTGTTCATCGCGTCTTTGAACAATTCAGTAGTTTTATCGGCCACTTGCCGGTCGAAAGCTTCCTTGATCTCGTTCATATTTTCCAACGTCATTTTTTTGTTCTGATTATTGTTCATAATGGTGAGCGAAGTGCTGATATCGACTTTCCATACAGGTGCCCCGGAATCGAGAATAAGGCGTTTTCGTACTTTAGGTTTGGTAGCCTGAAGATCCACCATGCTTCCTTGAAGTGACAATGTTTCAAAAAAGGTTCGGCTTTCCCCCTTCAATAAAACGTAATAGGCCATTTGGTTCAAACCGATCTTGCCGATCATTCGGTCCTGCTTGAACACGGCTCCGCCGCTCAAAACCAGATTGCCCTTATTCGCATCCACATGCTCGAAGCGATCTGTATCGGACCAAGGCTTGGAGCCGCTAAGTCTTATCATCGGAAGCACGGTGAGAACCGAGGATTCGAAATGCTCCGTCAAATCTTTGACACGGGACTTTTTACTGACTCTCCCGGTTGATTCTGCCTCGTGTTCAACAAGAGAACGAATGGCTCTCCCCGATAATCTTTCCAAAGGGGTATAGGTCATCATGATGTCTGAAATCGGCGAATCCGCAACGAATAAGTAAAGGTTGGAACGCCGGTTATATTGTCTTTCGTAGAAATTAAGAAATTGCTTTAAGCCTTGCCTGGCATAACGTTCTGAAATGACCTCGGATTGGTAATGGTCGGGGAACAAGTTCCGCGGCAACATGCCCGAAACTTTCAGCCCTAGCTCCGAGATGCTGTTAGCTTTGACGGTATACGTATAGAACGGGGATTTGATGCCTGCATTGTTCTGAGCGGAAACAGCCACCGGATTGACGATTTGATAATAAACGATTTGCTTGCCGGTTTCCGGGTCAAAATCGGCTCCGATCATCTCGCCGATGGCCAATTCGTTGATTTCGACCTTGTCCCAGCAACCCGTCAGACACCAGGTACAGACAGCAATCAAGATGAGCTTGAGATAGATGCGGTTCATGAGCTTCCCCTTCGTTTTTTCTTCGTTGGATTCATTTTGGGGTATGACTTCATCCATTGACGCGGAACTCGAATCAGCGTATCCTTCCAGTCCGTCACGATCGCAGGTGCTACCGGAGAAAGATAAGGGACGCCAAACGATTTCATGGAGGCGAGATGAACCACGGTGAACAGAACACCGCAGAAAACGCCGAATAATCCCATGGATCCAGCCAGAATCATATAGAAAAATTGCAGCAGCCGCTGCGTAATGCTGAAATTGTAAGCCGGAGCCACAAAGTTGGAAATCGCCGTTACCGCTACGACGATGACCATCGCGGCGGAGACAAGTCCGGCCGTAACGGCGGCTTCTCCCAAGACGAGGGCACCGACAATCGATATGGCTTGCCCGGCAATCCGGGGCATTCGCAAACCCGCTTCGCGCAGCACTTCGAACGTGACCATCATGAGTAACGCTTCGACAATAGCAGGGAAAGGGACTCCTTCGCGCTGCGCGGAAATGTTGATGAGCAAGGGATGGGGAAGAAGCTCCTGATGATAGGAGACAATGGCAACATAAAGCGCCGGCACAAAAACGGCGAGCAGGAAAGACAAGATGCGGAGCAATCTTAGGATCGTCGCAATATCGGCTCTTTGGTAATAGTCTTCCGGCGAAATAAACGATTGAAAAAAAGTAACCGGGCCGATCAGCGAATCCGGCGATCCGTCGACGAGCACGCATACCCGGCCTTCCAGAACGTTAGCCGCCACAATATCTGGCCGTTCCGTGTTCAGCAGCGTCGTGAAGGGGGAGAGCGTTTTATCCTGGATCCACTCTTCGATATAGTTGCTGTCCAGCACACTGTCAATTTGAATGGCGCGTATTCGGCTGCGGAACTCTTCAACGACCTCGACGGGAGCGACATTTTCCATGAATAGCATGTGGACTTTCGTTTCCGTGTCAGTCCCGATGATGAATTGTTCGATTCGAAAATGAACGCTTTTGATCCGTTTGCGGACAAGGGATATGTTGACGTTAATGTTTTCCGTGAAGCCTTCCTCGGGTCCTTGCACCGTCGATTCGATCAGAGGTTCCGACACGCTTCTGGACGGTGTCTTGGACGCATCCAGCAGCAAAATTTGGCCGGAATTCGAAAGAGCCAACAGGCAAGCTCCGTTCATTAGGCTTTGCGTACAATAGCTTAAATCGTCGGAAACCGCAACCGTGCTGAAGGGGACTCGGTTCTGTAGCGAATGGACGATCGTTTCCGTTGAATCGAGCTCGTTTAGGACAGTATCCGCAGCCATGAATTGCAGCAAATCGCGCTCGATTTTCATGGTATCTACCAATGTTTCGATGAATATACAATCGCCTCTCAGGTATGGCGATAGTTGAAATGAACGGATCACGAGATCCGGAGGATGATGCAAAATGCGCCTTACATCGGCAGCGAAAGTACTCGAATCGGTTCCGCATTCATTGTGTGTCGTATCTTCAGTCTGCATGATAGGGCTCCTTAACGGTTGCAATGATACATTCCATTATTTCCAGGTAGTGGTGTATGATATGCACAAAACGGCTTTTGAATCGAGTGGGGCAAAAATCTCAATCTGCGTTATTGCAGCGCAAAAAGCGCCGAAAGGTCGGCGCTTGTCATAGATTTGTCTATCTAGTGGAGATTGGTCAACCACCGTAGTTGGGGGTGATTAAGTCGTATAAAAGCGGAGTACGATAAGGACCGAAAGTATAACCGCAGCTATAGCAATACAGTACCCATCCCTTTGTCGAAAATAGAGTCGGAACGACCGTGTAGGCGCATGTTGAGCTTGCCCGACGCCCCTCGCGATCAGGATGACGGACAATGCCTCGCCGAGCCTTAGCAGGGCCATCATATACGGGATGACGATCGCCCGAATTTGTCCGGGCGGAACCCGACCCGGGCGAACCGCGTATTTACCGCGCGCAGCGCCGATACGGGCGAAACGGTGCCACTCCTCGAGCAGGATCGGTATGAACTTGACGACGAGCGAAGCCGTCATCGCAAATGGCTCGACGGGTACTTTAAGGCGGTTCAGCCCGTGCAAGCCTTGCTCCAGTGCACGTTTCAACAGGACCGGCCGAATACCCGATAGGAGGACGAATCCAATCAGCATAATCATAACGAGCAGGCTGAAATAATAAAACGTTGCGCCCGCCGGTTGAAGGGCAAACGATACATAATTTGCAATGCGCCAGACCGTGCCGGCTTCGCTGCCGCTCGTCGGCGGGATATATTCGCCGAAGGTAAGACCGGAGAACAGCGACAACACAACGGCAACCGTTGTGAGGCCAACGGCAGGGCGCGACCATCGCTGGAACGGAACTTCGGACAGCCAAACAACGATGGCAGTTAGGCAAGCACTTGCTAGCCAGCCGATCCAGCCGGTCTGGAGCAAGATCCCCGGTGTCATGAGCATATAAGCTATCCAAATCGTGCGAGGGTCCAAGCGCTCCAATATGGAGCCCGGTATCTCTTGTATAGGACGTGTTTCATTGGCGAAGGGAGCCGGTACATCTTCTACAAGATTGGCAGTTCCAGTGGAGGCGTGCGGAAACCCGGATTGTGGTTCTGCCGATCGTACCGAGTCCGCGGTTGTCTCCAGTGTTGGATCGTTTGCCGTTGCAGCCCAATATGCCTTTATTGCATCGGCTATGTCTGATGCTTCCGCGCAGTGCGGAGCAAGATCTACACCGCTTTGACGGAGCAGCTGCATCGTCCGCCAGCGGTCCGGCAGAGCAAGGCCGGCCTGATGCCATACCTCAGGCTTGTCCATGAGCTGCGGCGGTGTACCGCTCCATAGGATACCGCCCTCATGAAGAAAGAGAATTTGATCCGCCGTATCGAATAATGGCTCGGGGTCATGTGTTGCAATGATCGTGCCGAGACCTGCGGCTTTGCGCTCATTCAAATAAGAGCGGAACCTGCGGACCGCCTCCCGATCCAGGCCGGACGTCGGTTCGTCGAGCAACAGCCATTCCGGTCCGCACGCTTCCAGCAGCGCCATTGACAGCCGGCGCTGCTGACCGCCGCTTAACGCGAACGGCTCCCGGGTCAGCCACTCGTCAGGCTGACCTAGTGTCCCGGCTAGCGATTCGCGGATCCGGCGGTCACGCTCTTCCGGCTGCAGGCGGTACGGCCGCAAGGAGTAGCGATACTCCCCGGCCACGGTTTGCGCGAACAGCTGCTGCTCCGGATGCTGCATTGCGGTGCCTATCCGATGCAGCAGATGCTTCGCCGGTTTGCGGCGGGACGGCGCGCCTTGCCATAGCGAATGCCCGCCGATCTGTATGCTGCCCGCGGCAGGCTCGCGCAAGCCGGATAGCATCTCCAGCAGCATCGTTTTGCCGCTGCCGCTCCGGCCGCACAGGAACGTGACCGTTCCAGCCGCAAAATGGTGCGAGAGGTTCGAAAGTACAACCGAACCGTCGATATTGACGGCTAAACCGTCGATCACGAGGTCTTCAGCCATGGCGAGCCACCGCCTTTGCCAGTTGCTCTGCCGTTACAGGGAGTGGACGTATCATCGGGGCTCTGGTACGGAGCAGCTGCCTTACGACTTGCACGGCGAAGGGCGGTTCGAAGCCAATTGCCTCGCATGGCGATTGTGCGTCAACTTCTCCACCACTGGAATTGTGCGACGGCTCTCCGTCATTTCTTTCGTTTGTTCCAGCTCCTGCTGAAACGGTTAACGATTTCCCGTAGAAGAACGACTCCGTTGGACCGTCAAATTGGATTTCTCCTTCTTGCAGCGCGATAACCCGATCACCGAGCCCGACTTCTTCCATATGGTGTGTCAGCCAAACGACGGTAGTTCCGGCTTGGTGTACGGATTGTACCGCTTTAAGCACTTGCAGCCGGGAACCGGAATCGAGCATCGAAGTCGCTTCGTCGAAGAGAAGCAGGGGAGCTCGAGCAGCCAAACAGCCTGCCGTCGCTACAAGCTGCCGTTGCCCGCCCGACAGTTCCCTGATCGGCCGATGCATGATGGGTTCCAAACCGAGCTGACGAAGCGACGAAAGAGCGAGATGATGGATCGCATCGGGATCTTCGCCTCGCGCCTCGAGAAGAAAAACAAGATCTTCCCAAGGCGTCTCGCCGAACAGCTGCTCTTTATGCTGCATGACATAAGGAATCGGCATCGGGCCGACAAATCCCCGATCGACGGTTCCTTCGTCCACGGCAAGCACCCCGGACAACAGCTGAGCCAAGGTTGATTTGCCGCTGCCATTGCGGCCTACGATGCTGACCCATTCTCCAGGGTGAACCGTCATATTCATATGTTGTAATACAGGAACAGGCTCCTGTCCCCGTAACCGATGTACCGATACATGCTGTAATACGAAAGGTTGCAAATTCTTCATTCGTTCCACCAAAAATCTTTCTTTCAATTTTCCCGATTGCTGTGGTACAATCCCAATTGTCAACTTCATATACTTGTAATAGGTTAACAAAAGAGAGGGGATTGTTCAATGCAAAATTCAGGATGGAATGTGCGGGGCATCGTATTCACTGCACTATTCGCCGCCGTATTCGTCGTCTTTAGCTTAATCAAATTATCTCTGGGGTTCAATAGCGTTCCTTTTACTTTGCAAAATCTAGCGATCATGCTCGCGGGCGGATTGCTTGGCGCGAGATACGGTTTTTATAGCATCGGCCTTGTTGTTGTCCTAACAGCCATCGGATTGCCGCTCCTGCACGGGGAAGGAGGATGGTCGCTCATCATCGGCCGAACCGGCGGGTTTATCTGGATGTTCGCAATTGCCGCATTTGCGATTGGCTGGATCTCGCAGCGAACGAAAGGGAAGGGGATCGTTACATATGTCACCTTGGTGATTACAATGTATGTCTTTGGCGCATTGCTGCTGTATGCAGGCGGCGTTCCGTGGTTCGCGCATGTCACGGGATATTCCCTGAATAAAGCTTGGTCGCTTGCCGGATACCCGTTTCTGCTGCCGGATTTCCTTAAAGCCTTGGTCGCTGCGGGCGTTGTCATGTACTTGCGCAAATATGTGCCCGTGCTGATCAAGCCGAGAAAAGCTTAATAAAGACAATTCGAATAAACCGGGGATCGGATATCCTCGGTTTTTTTGATGGATGAATACGCCGGGTTAAACGTTACTTAATTAACATAAAATAAATTATGTAGACCAATATTGCTATATTAGTAAAGCATCATTCCGCAAACTCATAAACTTAATGTCATTAAATATACTTTCGATTTATTAATGCCATTAATTAAAATAAGTTAACGGCATTAATTAAAATACTCGATGATTTTATAGCCTTATTTAGCATATGACACTCGGTACTGACCCGCCGGCGCACCTGACTACATGCTGGATGCGACGATGCCGCCGGATTGACATTCCATGCACATCAGCGAGTGTGTTCATCTGTATACGAATGCGCCGAAAAGACGGCGCTGGCCGGTCATCCTTGTCAGCGGCTGTTCCTTAGCAGTTTTTTGGCATATTCCTTCGGGGTACAGCCATTATATCGTTTGAACAATTCATAGAAATGGGCCATGTTCTCGATGCCTACGTTCGCGGCGATGTCCGTTACGCTTTCCGGCAACGTAATCAACAGTCGTTCGGCTTTGCGAATTCGCTGACGGTTCACGTAATCGGTGAACGATACCCCAACGCATTTTTTAAAAAATTTAGAGAAATACGTATAACTCATTCCCGCAATGCGGCTGACCTCTTCCATATCGATTTTTTCCGCCAAATGATTGTCGACGTAATCGAGAATAGGCCGCATGACGGCCGCATCGACATATTCGAACGGCTGCAGCAGCTCCCGCCGGTCAAAGCGCAGCAGCGTCAGCAGCAAGTGCTTGATGTGCATGCTTGCCGCGATCTCGTATCCTTTTGCTTTGCTCATGATTTCGCTATGAATTTCGACGATGATCCGGCCGATTTCTTTCTTAGCCCGTTCATTCTCCACAAACATATAATTCAAATCCTCAAGCGGCCGCACCATCTCGGAAAAATGCCGGTAATACATCATCATGGCCGGATCGAAATAAGGCTGGAGATCGACGTGCAGCACGATATACACCAATGGATCGTCTTCCATCTTATAGCTTGTATGAAGCTGGGAGGAGCCGATCAAGACGACGTCCCCGGGGAAGAGACTGTAGGTGTTGTCGGGCGTTCGGATGTCGAGCCTTCCTTCTTGCACGATAATAAGCTCTACTTCTTTATGATAATGCCACATGCTGCCGGGCGGCTTCTTCGGGTTTGTATCGACAAACTGCCACACCTTCATGCATAGATGCTCGTTCTGATAATGAATCGGTTCTTTATAAGTCTCCATATCAACTCACCTTGTCCAGCAACTGCAAATTTGGATATAAAAAAGACAAAACCCGTTATTTTTATTGACATGACGAATCGATATGATTCTGTAAGTAGTATACAACAAAATAAGGAGCGAGTCAGATATGAAAGTAGCGGTTGTTGGCTGTGGAGGCATGGGGAACTGCCATGCGCACAGTTATGCAAGAATGCCGGGCGTGGAGCTGGTAGGCGTCTGTGACATCATTCCCGAGCTTGCGGAATCGGTTGCGCGAAATGTGGGTACGACAGCTTTTACTTCGTTTGACGAAATGATTTCATCCGTCCAATTTGATGCCGTGAGCGTAGCGGTACAGAGCTTTTTGCATAAAGATGTCGTGAAACAAGCGGCAAGAGCCGGCAAACATGTTATTTGCGAGAAACCGATCGCGCTGAACCTAGAAGATGCAAAAGAGATGATGCAAGTGTGCGAAGAGAATGGGGTTCGCTTATTCGTCGGTCATGTGGTGCGATTTTTCCCCGAGTTCGTGCAGATGAAACAACAGATCGATGCTGGTCAGATCGGCAAAGTCGGCGTCGCGAGCGCAAGACGCGTCGGAGGACATCCGGGCGAAGCGAAGGCTTGGTTTAAGGATGCGGACAAAAGCGGCGGCGTCATCGTCGATTTGATGGTGCACGACATTGACTTTATGCGCTGGGCGCTTGGTGAAGTCAAATCGGTATACGCGATGAACAAATGCGACAACGACATGGATTATGCGCTTGTGACGCTTGTGTTCGAGAGCGGAGCGGTTGCGAATTTGGAAGCGTTCTGGGGATATCCGGGATCGTTCCGCTATGCGACCGAGTTCGCAGGCTCTCAAGGGCTTATTCATTGCGACAGCGTCAACACGCAATCGCTGCAAATCCGCAAATCCGCTCCTCAAGAAAGCGGCGAGCGAGTGGTGGAAATCCCGCAAAGCCCGGGATTCCGCGATCCTTATTATAATGAGCTTGCGCATTTCCTTACTTGCATCCGCGATGGCAGCGAATCGATCGTTACGGCACAGGATGGCTGCAAAGCGTTAGAAATCGCCGTGGCTGCGGTTGAGTCGATACGTACAGGCAAAGCGGTTTATCTGTAATGGATGCATCCAATCAGGGAGGGAACGTTTCGTGAAAACTTTAAAGGTCGGGATGATCAGCTTTGCGCATGGGCATGCGTACAGTTATTTCAATAGTTTGATGAGTTTGCCCGAAGTTCAGATCGTCGGTATTGCCGATGAAGTGAAGAGTCGAGTCGAAGGTCTTATCGACCGTCACAATTTGCCTTATTATGCGGATTATAAAGAGCTGCTTGCGCAGGAGATGGACGCCGTCGTCATTTGTTCGGAAAACGCTTTCCACGCTCCAATCACGATTGAGGCCGCCAAGGCGAAGAAGCACGTATTATGCGAAAAACCGCTTGGTACTTCGATCGACGAGATGAAGCAGATGATCGATGCATGCAAGGAAAACGGTGTGCAGTTGATGACCGCTTTCCCATGCCGCTACTTGGCTGCGGTCATTGGTGCCAAACAAGCGATCGATCGAGGCGAAATCGGTGATATTGTTGCTATACGCGGAACGAACCACGGCGGCAATCCGGGAGGGTGGTTCGTGGATCATAAGCTGTCGGGCGGTGGTGCGGTATTGGATCATACGGTGCACGTCATGGATCTCATGAACTGGTTCCTGCAGTCGAAGGTTAAGGAAGTTTACGGTTATGCAGCAACTCTGTTCAACGAAGGCCTTGGTATCGACGATGCTGGCATGGTGCATGTGAAATTCGAAAACGGCGCATTTGCGACACTGGATCCGAGCTGGTCGCGTCCGAAATCGTTCCCGACTTGGGGCGACGTTACGATGGAGATTGTCGGTACGAAGGGCGTCATCTCGGTCGACGGCTTCGCGCAGAAGAACGATCTGTACAGCAACGAGGCTGGCAAAGGGGTATACTCCTTCTGGGGAGACGACATGGACTTTTACATGGTGCAAGACTTCGTTAAAGCGCTGGTTCGCGGCGAACAAGTGCCGATTACGGGCGAAGACGGCTTGCGTTCGACGCAAGTTGCTCTTGCAGCCTATGAGTCTGCGAAGTTGGGGCAGCCGGTCGCTCTGTAGCCATTTAAATATTTACGCAAAGAAGCATGCTCAATGGAGGCATGCTTCTTTTTTTCGGCTGAGGCTACGCGATGGGAACCAACCAATCGATGCACCTTACTACATATCTAAATAAGGCCCATTCATTCCTAAATCCCTAATATTCACTTTGTTCAGTCGTAATCCCTCGGTTTTTTCGTATTTTTGCGGTATAATGTTGAAATGTTGCTAAGACGTAATTGAACGAGATGGAGGCACCGCCAGATTGACGACTTATCCTTTTGCATTTGATCCATCCAAGCCGTTTATTGAGCAGGCCAGCGATTGGATTGCCGATGTATTTTACGAGATTTTGCCCGAGGCCGGATTCGAAATCCGCGACGAGCAGATTTATATGGCTTTTCAGCTGGAAAGGGCGTATCGCGAGAAAACGACGATATTCGCCGAAGCCGGCGTTGGTACCGGCAAAACGCTTGTCTACTTGCTGTACGCGGTCGCGTATGCGCGGTATACAAGAAAGCCCGCCATTATTGCCTGCGCAGACGAATCGCTCATCGAGCAGCTGGTCAAACCCGAAGGAGACATTGCCAAGCTCGCCAGGCATTTGAACTTGACCGTTGATGCGCGTTTAGGCAAGTCGCCGGATCAGTATATTTGTCTGAACAAGCTGGATGATGCCCGTTCCGGAGGAAACGATAGCGATCGGTTTATCGATATTTTTACGGGGCTGCCGCATTTTGTGCATTTTCCGGAGACGCTGCAGGCCTTCCACCCTTACGGCAACCGCAAAGATTATCCCGATCTGACGGATGAACAATGGAGCCGGATCGGCTGGGACGTATTTCAGGACTGCCTTGTCTGCAACCAGCGGCACCGCTGCGGACAAACGATATCACGGGAACATTACCGGAAGGCCGCCGATTTGATCATATGTTCCCATGATTTTTACATGGAGCATGTGTGGACATACGAATCGAGAAAACGCGAGGGCCAGTTGCCTCTGCTGCCGGAGCATAGCTCCGTTGTATTTGACGAGGGGCATTTGCTCGAGACCGCGGCGCAGCATGCATTAACGTATAAGCTGAAGCATTCGTTGTTCGAAAGTATCATTGTACGGCTGCTGCAAGGCGAAATTCGGGAGACACTCGCTTATGCGATCGAGGAGGCCATTGCGCGAAGCGAGTCTTTGTTCGCTTGTCTTGATCGGTATAGCCGCAAAGTGGTCGCATCCGACTACAAGGAAATTGTGTTAAACGATGAGCTGATGCATGAAGTCAGCCGGTTTAGGGACCAGATTGCCGTGATCGAAGAAGAGCTTGTTTTTGAGGGCGGATTATTCACGATCGATGATTATCAGCTGAAAATTGTCGAAGAGCACCTGGAGATGATCCAGCTTGCGTTAAGCTTGTTCAAGCAGCCGAAGTCGCTCATTTGCTGGATGTCCGAGGATCAAGACGGAAGCACTTTAGTCATCATGCCGAAGATGGTAAAAGAAGTGCTGAAGGACATGGTTTTCTCGAAAAAAATGCCGGTCGTGTTCTCCTCCGCGACATTGTCGGTCGACGGTTCCTTCGATTATATATCCAAAAATCTCGGCATCGAGCAATTTTTGTCCTTCTCCGTACCGTCGCCTTACGATTACGCGGAGCAGATGAAGGCGGAGATTTTCCTGGACGACCGATTCGAAGACAAAATCAATCGAGTACTCGAATTGCTTGCGCTATCGGACGGACGCGCTTTGATCTTGTTTCCTTCCCGGGAAGAGCTGCAACGTTTCAAAAGCGAAATGGACGTTCATCCGAATGCCGCGGCGTATCGTTACTTGTATGAAGGGGCAGGTGAAATCAGCCATCTGATCTCAACCTTTCAGCAGGACGAACGAAGCGTATTGTGCGCCGTAACGCTGTGGGAGGGGCTCGATATCCCGGGGCCGTCCTTATCGCATGTCATTACGTGGTCGCTGCCTTTTCCGCCGAACGATCCCGTCTTTGCCGCGAAACGAAACGACGCCGGCGATTCGTTCGAGGAAGTGGACATGCCCTATATGCTGCTGCGGATGCGGCAGGGCATCGGGCGGTTGATTCGCTCACGCGACGATAGCGGATTTGTCTCGATCATCGGACAAGAACTAAGTGAACCGGCGCTGCGGGAACGCGTGACGACTTACCTTCCTCAGCCGGCAGAAAGGGTGTAGACATGTTAACCATTACGGAATATAGCGTAGAACTGGTGAAAGATCCGTTCGGTATTTTGACAGGAAAGCGATATGAGTTCATACTGGATATTGAAGTGCCCGAGGATGATGAGTTATTTTCCGAGAACGGGTTGTATATTCGCGTCATTTACGGGGTTGAAGAAAACCGATCCCGGATCGTCAAATATGAGATTTTCGAAAAATCAACCGACAAGTACGTTGATGTCGAGCTCGAAGACGAGGAAATGGCTGCAGTCGAAGCTTTCTGCAAGGAAAATTATACGGTCGCGGATAACGAATAAGCAGTCCGCTGCAGGAAATAGATGAGGAGACGGGAGGAACGACGATGCAACGTTTGAATCAAGCGGTAGTTCAGCAGATGCTCGATCGGCTTAAGGATCAAGATCTGTATATCCATCTTGAAATGACGACCGGCGCGTATGCTTCGCACGTGGATAGCACGAAGCACCAAGCGGCGAATTTTTTGAAAAACGCCGTCATCCGCTATACGAACGGAACGATTGCGGGCGATGGGCCTTTTCGAGTCGGACTGAAAATGACGCACGGTTGGGTGTACACCGAAGGGCTTACGCATTATGAAGAAACCGAAACGGAACGGTTGATTCTGGCCGGCCATGATAGCCAGGATAAGCTGGTCGTCGCCTTGCAGCTGAGCAAGGAACCGTTCTAAGGCGAGACGAGGGGAGAGGATATAGATGACACAACGCATTCTTGTCGTGCTTCCGCATCCGGACGATGAAGCATTCGGCCTGGCGGGCACGCTCGCCAAACGTATACATGAAGGAGCCCATGTAACCTATGCGTGCTTAACGCTTGGGGAAATGGGCCGCAATATGGGGAAGCCGCCGTTCGCAAACCGCGTGACACTGCCTATGGTTCGTCGGACGGAGCTGGAAGCTTCTTGTGCAGCGATTGGCATTCAGGATCTCCGCATGCTGGGCTTTCATGATAAAACGATCGAATTCGAAGACCAGGACATGCTCGAGTGTCGGATCAACGAGCTGATCCAGGAAGTGAAGCCAACGCTCATCGTGACCTTCTATCCGGGCTATAGCGTACATCCCGATCATGATGCTACCGGCGCAGCCGTCGTCCGGACGGTAGGCAAGCTGCCGAAAGCGGAAAGACCGACGGTTCACGGCATTGCATTTTCCAAAAACTGCGAGCAGGCTCTTGGATTCCCTGATATCATTAATGACGTTAAAGATTACTTGAAGCCGAAGTTAGCCTCGATCCAGGCGCATAAATCGCAATTTCAAGTCGTCGAGCTCATGGGCAGCAAGCCGGTGACGGACAAAGAACTGCAGGAACGTTTCGGAACGGAACGGTTCTGGACCTACCAATTCGAATGATTCATTCGGATTGGTTTTTTTTTAGAGATTCAAACATTGCTCACAAATATCCGTTTATTTAGCCCGTTAGAGTCATGTTCAATCGGAGCAAATTCAGCAAAAATGGATGTAGTACGTGGAAAAAGGTTTTAAATATGGAGAGGAAGTGTAGCGATGAAAACTCATTTTCGATTTGTAGGGTACTTCATTTGTATCGCGGCGATAGCCGGCAGCTTATCAGCCTGCGGCAGCAATGAAGCAAAAGGGAACGCGAGTACGGATGCCGAAACGATCTACAAGCAAAATTGTTTGTCCTGCCATGGCGCGGAGCTGCAAGGTAAAGTAGGGCCCAGTCTGAAACAAATCGGGAGCAGCCTCACCAAACAAGAAATCACCGATATTCTGCACAACGGGAAAGGCGGCATGCCGAGTTTCGAGAAACGGCTGGACCAAACTCAGATCGATGCGTTGGCCGCGTGGCTGGCGGATAAAAAATAGTTGTACGGTGCGCCTGCAGCCTGATCGATCGGTTGTCGAAAAGGGCTGCAGGCTGTTCTTGATTGTTCGCTGTAAAATCAAGTTCCATTATGATGTCGCTTCCGTAACGAGCGATTCGATATCCTTCAAAATTTGAGCGGTATCCATATCCTCGCCCATTTTGTACACTTTACGAATTCGCTGCCGCGCATCGATTAGTGTTAACGAAGTGACATTGTGCGCAAATTCGCCGTCGCCGAATTTTGTAATCGATATGCCGTATTGCGAAGTGACCTGACGCGTATAGTCTTCATCTCCCCGCAAAATAAGCCAGCCAGCCTGGTCCATCTTCATCCGTTCCGCGTAGCTCCGAAGGACATCCGGCGTATCGTTCTGGGGATCGAACGTGATTGCGACGAATCGGACTTTATCCCCGAACCAATCTTTTTTCTTTAACTCCTCTTGCATCTTGACCATATTCAAAGTTGTTACCGGACAAATATCCGGACATTGGGTGAATATAAATTCCATCAAAACGACTTTGCCGGCGTTTCCTCTTGCCTGAACCGTTTTGCCGTCCCAATTCTGCAGTTTGAAATCCGGCGCGTCTTTGATAACGGGCAAAGTACCTTTGCTAGCGAATAACAGATAAAGTAAATACGCGCTTATGGCCACGAGCAGCAGGAAGGTAACGGTCAATAAGCGGCGTTTTTGCATGGTTTGACGCATCGAATCTCTCCTTTTCTTGGAAATAACATCATCATTGTACCCATCACCGCAATGATTTCACTATGGCTCGAAGGTGCTATATTACGCTTCGCGTACTGCGGAAATATGACAAATCAACGAAAATATAGAGGAAGAGGTCATTTTTATTAAATTAAGTTGACACTTAATTAAGTATATACTAAAATGAAATCGTGATCCAGACAACCCTTAACGCATTGGTAGAACCTCGACGTCGCGAAATACTTATGCTCGTCCAAGGAAGTGAACTGACTTCAAGCGCCATTGCCGCGCATTTTGACATTTCCGCTCCGGCCGTATCCCAGCATCTCAAAGTGCTGGAGGAATCGGGGCTTGTCACGGTGCGCCGTGAGGGAAGCAGAAGGTATTATCAACTGAGAAAGGCGGGATTTGCGGATGTTAAGGCGTTCATCGACCAGTTCTGGGACGATGCGCTACTGTTATTAAAGGAAGCCGCGGAAAAGGAGGAGCGTCAAAAACATGGCGACGGCTAAATTAGGCGACTCCGTGATTAAGCAGATTTTCATCGAATGTCGCCCCGAAACTTTGTTTTCCTATTTTATCGATCCTGAAAAAATGACCCATTGGATGGGGCGTTACGTCCTGTTGGAGCCCAAGATCGGCGGAGTATTCCGCATCGATTTTAACGGAACCGATGTCGCCCTTGGGAAATACATAGAACTGATTCCTTACGAGAAGGTTATCATCACATGGGGCTGGCGCGATTCGACGGTTTTGCCGCCAGGTTCGAGCACGGTTGTATTTGAGCTGCGCGCACAGGACAACGGAACATTATTAACACTAACACATTCCGGATTGCCTGCAACGAAAATGCCCACCCATTCGAAGGGATGGCATTATTATACCGCTCGATTGCAGGTTGTTGTATTGGACAGAGATCCGGGACCTGATACATTTTCGAGGCCGTAGCTATTATAAATCCAATGTAATTGGGGGAAATCCAATGAAGTTTATGTTGATGTCCTATGAATCGGAGGAAGATTTCGCAGCAAGAACGGACAATGAGCGGAAAGAACAGTATTGGACGGAATGGAAGGCTTATTTCGGAGTGATGAACGATGCAGGCATTCTCGCATATCCGGGGAACATTCTTCAGTCCGGCAATGCGGCGCTTACCGTAAGACGTATTGATGGTCAGGCGCAAGGTCCTTATGCGAATACGAAGGAGCAGCTAAGCGGCTATTGGATCGTCGACGTACCCGACGTGAATCAGGCGTTGGAATGGGCCAACCGTGCGCCTGCGGCAGTTAACGGAGCTGTGGAGATTCGTCCTGTATGGTAACCGTGTTGCCCCAACCGACTCCGGAAGAGCGATACGCCTTGATTATTCGCCAGCTTCTCGCCCAAGAAGCAAAAGTCAGTTCAGAATCCGATTCCACGAAAAGACGGTTCGGTATGTCCGGCGGATTGAAGTTCGCGGGTAAACTGTTCGCCTTTCTGGCCAAAGGGAGGCTTATCGTCAAGCTGCCGAAGCAGCGCGTGGATTGGCTTGTCGACGCAGGTTGCGGCGAGCGCTGCGAAATGGGCCGCGGCCGCGTTATGAAAGAATGGATTGCGGTGAGTCCCGATTATCAGACGGACTGGCCGGCACTGGTATCCGAAGCGAAAGATTTTATTTCCGACATGCGTGATAACGTCTAGACGAAGTGAGAGACAGGTCGAAGCTCGAGAGGCTTTGGCCTGTTTTTGTGTGTGTGGGAAGGACCTGAAGCTTGAATTCAGCTGCTAAGATTATGGAAGGACTTCATCCTTGCCATACTGCCAACCTTTTTTCGGTACAAATGGACTATCCTTCTCCCAAAAACGCCATGGGTAATGTTTGGCTTCTCCGCTATTTTGAATGCCAATTCTAGGGCCAGCAGATATCCCTTTTATTTCTCTTCCTTCTGCAATGTACAACGGAGGTTCGAATAACGGTCTTCCGTAGTCTTCTATTACGATTCCAAGGGATTTTGTTAATTTTCCGGGCCCGTTCGCAAGTTCCTTTAAAGGCTTGTGACCTCCTCGCCGTTCATGCATCAGATCTATTCCCGTATGGGGTTCAATGGATCGAATCAGTACAACCTCAGGTTCGTCAATTTTTCCGCTCACCACATTGAGTAAACAATGCGTATGCATCACATAAGTATAGGCGTACCCCGGCGGACCAAACATCACTTCGTTTCTTGCCGTCCTCCGGTTCCCATAACTATGCGCGGCATGATCACCGGGTCCAACATAGGCTTCTGTTTCAACGATCCAACCTGAAGCTACCCCAGAATCCGTCACTTTGACCAACAACATACCGAGCAAGGATTGAGCTAATTCAAGCGTAGAGCGCTGTTGAAAAAAAGCAGCATTTAGAGGTTTCATTGGTTACTCCTTTGATTTCAGAAACTCTTCGTCTAATTCCGGGGAAATTTGTTGTGATGACAAACGCTTTGAATCCAGAATCTTTGGCGCATTTCAGAAAGCATTTTGTAAGTTCGTGATCCTTAGGGGGATACAGTTTCGCCATCGGGGTGAAGAATCGTATTGACGTCAATCGGCGCCAGCAGGAAGGGAACCGGGGATTTCATTCCGAAAATCGATATCGAAAGGTCGCATTTGGAAATCTCACAACAAACCCTTGGCCTGATCCGATTTTGAAAGGCATCAACATTGCCAAGGTGCGTAACTCCACCCCAGCAGCTCCATAAACGTAGCCAAATTGCGCGGCAGCGAGAATTTTTTTTGCCCGATTCTCCCATTCATCAAACGATACCGGTAAAAGTTTTGCTGCTTCATCCCCGCACTGATAAATATCCACTTGAAAATTATCGCTCGCTATGTATAGTCACTAGGCTCCTCCATATGGATTGCTTTTCAATTCCTAACATATAACCAATCACCTAAATCCTAGCTTGGACAAATTCATGGAATTTAGTCACTAGAAAGTTGTATTCCTGCATGGCCGATACTACAATGCTGAATGCACATTCGGACTCTATGTCCCAATGATCCGATGCGGCAAGGATATTTCTTCCCGGAGAAGTCGGAACACTGATCACATCAAATCAATTTCTTCACTCGAGAATAGAGAAGAGCAGGGGAAGAATCAATGTCCAAAGAAAGTTTGTATCGAACTGAGACATCATCTTGATACTTGCTCCGTAATTTATGATAAGAGAGAGGGGCCGAATAAGTTAACGGGAACCGATAAGCGGATAGAGCATATCCGCAAAATCGGAGTAGCTGAAAACGAGCACGACGCCAACGAAGAGAGCGGCAGTACGATCGAAGCGTGAATCCGGGAATATTGCAAAAAAAATGACGAGAAAGGATGAAGATAATTATAACGCTTACATATTCGCAGTAATCAGTGCAAAGATCAGTTGAGTCTATATAATTGTGTAAAATGCTAGGTTCTCTAAAAAAGGGGGAGCCATAGGCAGAATCCTCGTTTAGAATGTAGTTGTCGAGACCCATTCAGAGGAGGAA
>NZ_JBVYOJ010000037.1:0-27754 GCF_056120465.1 Paenibacillus sp. sgz302148 | reverse complement strand
CGAACGATTACAAGCAAAACTAAACGGCCTCAGTCCGATGGAGTTCAGGACGAAGGCCGCTTGATTGATTTTGATTTTTATACTGTCTACTTGACGGGGGGCTGTTCAAGTCGCCGACTGCTCCATTTTTTATTTCCACATTCCGCTCAAAACGCCGGAAGAGCAGGGCGAATTTGGTTCATCGCCTTTTGCTTCGCTTCGTCCAGCACATGCGTGTAGATTTGCGTTGTCGAAATATCCTCATGGCCGAGCAGCTCCTGAACCGCCCGCAGGTCCACGCCGTTACGAAGCAAGTCGGTGGCGAAAGAATGCCGCAGTTTATGTGCGGACAAAGGGTATCCTTGCAGCTGCGGGAATTCAATGACCAGCGCCGCCAGCGTTTTTTCGGCGATTGTCTGAACCATCCGTTTGCTGATTCGGCGGCCGAACTGCGATATGAAAAAAGCCGGTTCGTCTTTTTTGTTGCGCGGCGCGATCCGTTCCGAGAGGCAGCGCTGCAGCAGCTCGTTCATTTCGAGAGGGAGGGGGAGGTACCGCCATTTATCGCCTTTGCCTAGAACGCCAAGCTCCGATCGTTCCGGGTGGAAGTCGATTCGGTTCAGCCGGACGATTTCACTCACCCGAAGCCCGGCATACGCCATCAATGCAACAATAGTCACGTCACGAACGTAATATCTCCCTTGCACGAGCCCAATGCATGCGTCCAGAAACTGTTTTTCCAAAAAAGTCGGTTTTCGTTTCTTATCCACTTTCGCTTTCTCGACATCAAGAGCCGGGTTTTTGTAGGCTGCGCCAAACTTGACCATCACTTTATAGAAAAGCCGGATCGCCGATTGGCGCCGATTCCGATACCGGGCGCCGGCGCCAGATTCGCGAACGGAGGTTAAGTGGCTCATGATATCGATGTCGGTTACCTCGGCAACGGGTTTGCCGCCAAGGCTTGCCAAAAAATGCTTGATGTCGTGTATGTAAGCATGCTGGGTGTCTCTGGAATATTCACGATCCTTCATATAGATCAGAAAAAGCTGCAATTCGCGCTCATATGGGTCTTGAATTTCTTTATCCATTGCTCATAGTCCACCTGTTTAATCGATCTGAATCGAAATTGCATGAAATCTATGTTTCATGCAATTTTATTATAGCAAAAAACTGCCTTAGGCGGTAATCGATGCAGTCTCAGGAGGAAGAACGCATCGTTTGCCCCGCGGAGGCGGGAGTCAGTAGAGCTTGCCCAGCTGCCATAGCGAATAGCATTTTGCAAATACCTGGATGTGCGATATATTGAGAGAGATGGAAATTCGATAAAGAGAAAGAGAAAGAGAAAGAGAAAGAGAAAGAGAAAGAGAAAGAGGGATGAAATGAATCCGGCGAATTGGAAGTTGGGTACGTATTGGTATCATAAAGATCCAGTCTCGTTAGCGGAATTGAAGGATGCGGGTATTGCATGCATCGAGCTTAAATCTTGATTACATGGATCCCGAACAAGTGAAGACATTGCACAGCCTTTACGACGGGCAAGTTCAGCAAGCGAAAAAACTGGGCATCGAATTATGGTCCGTCCATATCCCGTTCGGCGGTAAATGGAACATCGCCCAACTGGACGACGCTGCATATGAGACAGCGATCGAGGCCAATTCATTCGTCATCGAATGGGCCAGTCAATGGGGGGCTCGTGTCGTCGTGATCCATCCGAGTGCGGAGCCGATCCGAGCCGAAGAACGCGAAGCGATGTTCGAACGTTCGGTTACCGCCATTCGCATGTTAAGCGAGCACGCCGCTGCGTTCGGGCTGAAGCTGGCGGTCGAAGATTTGCCGCGGACTTGCCTAGGCAATACGACGGCGGAAACAGCGGCGCTAATCGCCGAAGCTCCACACGCGGTTGTTTGTTGTGACACGAACCATCTGCTTACAGAAAAGCCGGAAGACTTCATCCGGACGATCGGCGGCCGAATCGCAACACTTCACGTGTCCGATTATGACGGTATCGATGAGAAGCATTGGCTGCCGGGACAAGGCATTGTGAATTGGCCGGAAGTGATTCAAGCGTTAATCGAAACCGGCTATGACGGCCCATTCATGATGGAAGCCAACTTCCGCACTGCCGATGAGCTCGTGAACAGCTTCCGATCAATCATCCAGTCACATGCGGACAAATATACAGGATAAGAGAGAAAGCCGCGAATATATCGCGGTTTTTTTGTGGGTTCAGTTAGAGGTGATGGCGAAGCGCATTCCGGGCGTATCCGAAACGGTTCGTTGACGGTGGGATAGGCATTATGGGATAATCGATCATTATGGTGAGAGGAGTCGATTTATGTTTCATACGACACAATACAACGGAACACGCGAACAAAATTACGAATCGGTCATCCGCCAGCTGCAAGCGCTATTGGATGGTGAAGAAGATCGAATTGCCAATCTGTCGAACGCTTCGGCGCTGCTCAATCAATTTTTAGAGGACATTAACTGGGTCGGTTTTTATTTGTACAAGGGCGAGGAGCTCGTGCTTGGGCCTTTTCAAGGTTTGCCTGCTTGCGTACGTATTCCGTTAACCCGCGGCGTATGCGGGAAAGCGGCTCGCGAAGGAGTGACGGTGCGCGTTCCGAACGTACATGAGTTTCCGGGACATATCGCATGCGATGCGGCGTCGCAATCGGAAATCGTCGTCCCGATCATCCAAAACGGCGAGCTAATCGGCGTACTGGATATTGATAGTCCCAAGCTAGAACGTTTTGACGAGACGGACCAGATTTACTTGGAGAAATTCGTAGATCAATTGTGTAAGCATTTGTAATCACACGAAGCGGAAGCAGTTTGGGGAGCCGGACTGCTTTTTGTTGCACGAAAGCCACAAGTACGGAATAAATTGCCCTGAATCGTATTGACAAATGAAAAATATGGAGTATATTTGTTGTACATACAAAATAAAATGAAGGGAGAAATCCCGATGAATGAGGACTTCCTGCATAATTGTTTATTTTTCACCACCAATCGATTAAGCCGCGCCATCACGAAGATGGCGGAGGAAGAGTTTGCTTTGACCGGACTAACCCCGATGTACGGATACCTGATCCGCCTCGTCATTGGAACGCCGGGTATTTCCCAGAAGGAATTGTCTGAGAAGTTATATGTGACGGCATCGACATTGACGCGGTTCGTCGACAAATTGGAGAGCAAGCAGCTTGTCGAGCGGAAGGTACAAGGAAAGACCGTGCTTGTGTATCCGACGGATAAAGGCAAGGAACTCGAGGCGACCATACGTCGCGCTTCGAAAAATTTGTATGATCGTTACCAATCCATATTGGGTGCGGCTGCTTCCACGGAGCTGTCCAAGGAGCTTGAACGAACGAGCAAGCAATTGGAAGAAAACTGATTGATTGTTCGTTTCAACAATTATATTGTATGTACAACCAAAATTAATGGAGCGGAGTGGGAAGAAAATGAACACGAAAGATCAAGCGAAGGGACTGCATTACGGATGGGTTGTCGTCATCATCACATTTGTCACTTTGTTATTGTCTGCGGGAATCCGTTCCATGCCAAGCATTCTCATTCTTCCGTTCGAAAAAGAGTTCGGCTGGAATCGCGGCGGCATCTCCAGCGTAATTTCGATCGGCATTTTTCTATATGGGCTTATGGGTCCTTTTTCAGCGGCATTTATGCAGAAATACGGCATTCGAAGGGTGGTCGTTGTTTCGCTTGGCGTTCTAGCCGTTAGTTTAATGCTGACCCCGCTCATGACGGCATTGTGGCAATTTGAAATATTATGGGGGCTTGTATCCGGTCTGGCAACGGGAATGATGGCCAACGTGCTTGGCGTTACCGTTACGAATCAGTGGTTCGTCAAACGGAAAGGGCTGGTGGTCGGGTTGCTGACGGCTAGCGCGGCTACGGGGCAGCTACTGTTCTTGCCTCTCCTTGCGAAAATTACGGTTGAGGCGGGCTGGAAATTTTCGATTTATACCGCCGTTGCAGCTATTGTCATCGTGCTGATCGCGGTTGCGGTGTGGATGCGGAATCATCCTTATGATGTCGGCGCGGCCCCTTACGGATCGGAAGAACTCGTGAAGCCCGAACCGTTCAAAGGAAATCTGTTTCTCGCTCCGCTGCTTGCGCTTCGTTCCGCATTGAAGAACACAACGTTTTGGCTGCTTGCCGGCACATTTTTTTTCTGCGGATTTTCGACTAATGGATTGATCGGCACGCATCTCATAGCCGCTTGCGGCGACTTTGGGATTGCAGAGGTGACGGCGGCTGGGCTGCTCGCCATGATGGGCCTGTTCGATTTGGTCGGGACAACGATGTCGGGATGGCTTTCGGATCGGTTCGACAGCCGATGGCTGCTTTTCTGGTATTACGGGCTTCGCGGGTTATCGTTGTTATTTTTGCCTTATGCGCTGGGTAGCGGCCCGACGATGCTGGTCATTTTTTCGGTATTCTATGGCTTGGACTGGATTGCCACCGTACCGCCGACAGTCAAGCTGGCCACGAACGAGTTCGGCAAGGAGAAGGCAGGCATGATCTTCGGCTGGGTCGTCGTCGCCCACCAGGCTGGTGCTTCGGCGGCCGCTTATGGTGCAGGCGTCATGCGGGATTGGCTCGGAAGCTATAGCGTAGCTTTTGTTACAGCCGGTTTCGTATGCTTGTTCGCAGCATTGATGGCGGTAAGAATATCTAAGACACGCGCGGCGGCACCGCAGCTTCAAGTCTAATATAGATGAACGACAGGATAAAGCGCTTAGTTTTGCTTCCGGTAGACGGAGCGAGGTTAGGCGTTTTTCCTATTATAAAATTGGGATTCATTGGAGAAAATAACGCTTTACCAATACCGATGCAGAGGAGTATCGCTCATGGAATACCGGATTGAAAAGGATACGATCGGCGAAATCAACGTTCCGGCCGATAAACGGTGGGGTGCACAAACCCAACGAAGCTCGATGAATTTCAAGATCGGCGTCGAAAAAATGCCGCAGGAGGTGATCCGAGCTTTCGCCGTGTTGAAGAAAAGCGCCGCGCTCGCCAATTTAAAGCTGGGCAAGCTGGGGAACGAACAAGCGCAAGCGATCTCCCAAGCTGCCGACGAGATCCTACGCGGGGAGCTGGATGAGCATTTCCCCTTGGTCGTATGGCAGACGGGAAGCGGTACGCAGTCGAATATGAACGTCAACGAAGTGATCGCGCACCGTGCGAACGAGCTGCTCGCGACAAGCGGCGGCAATCATCGCGTGCATCCCAATGACGATGTGAACAAATCGCAAAGCTCGAACGATACGTTCCCGACGGCAATGCATATCGCGGCTTCTATTGCGATAGAAGACCTCGTATTGCCTGCCATAGGTAAGCTGAAAGCAACGTTACGCGACAAGATGGAGCAGTTCCGGGATTTGATCAAAATCGGCCGTACCCACTTGCAGGATGCGACCCCGTTAACGCTGGGACAAGAAATCAGCGGCTGGCACCGGATGCTTGAGAAAGGGGAGCTGATGGTCAAGCAAAGCGCCGAGTCGCTCAAGGAGCTTGCGATCGGCGGTACGGCGGTCGGCACGGGCATAAACGCACATCCGCGATTCGGGGACATGGTTGCGGAAGAAATCAGCTCGATGACCGGAAAATCGTTCGTATCCGCACGCAACAAGTTCCATGCGCTGACGAGCCATGACGAATTGGTTTATACCCATGGGGCGCTCAAGGCGCTTGCAGCCGATCTGATGAAAATAGCCAACGATGTCCGGTGGCTGGCAAGCGGTCCTCGCTGCGGGATCGGCGAGATCACGATACCGGCGAACGAACCGGGAAGCTCCATCATGCCGGGCAAAGTAAACCCTACGCAAAGTGAGGCGCTGACGATGGTCGTATGTCAGGTGATGGGCAACGACGCAACGATTGGCTTCGCGGCGAGCCAGGGCAATTTTGAGCTCAATGTGTTCAAGCCCGTCATTATTTACAACTTTCTGCAATCCGCCAGACTGCTCGCCGATGCAATCGTTTCGTTCAACGAACATTGCGCGGTTGGGATTGAACCGAATGAGGAAGTGATGAATAACTATCTCGAGCGTTCGCTGATGCTAGTTACGGCATTGAATCCTCATATCGGCTATGAGAAGGCGGCAACCGTTGCGAAACTGGCCCACAAGGAGGGCCTGACTTTGAAAGAAGCGGTGCTAAAGACAGGTGTGCTGTCAGAACAGCAATTCGACGAAATTGTCAGACCCGAGAACATGATCCACCCGCGAGAATAAGAGGGGGCCAATCATAAAGTTTGTCCGCTATCGACCGTAATGATCTGACCGGTCATGGCTTCTTGCTCCAAGGCGGAGCATATGAATCGGGCGATGTCTTCTGGTGTTGCAATGCGCTGCAGCAGCAGGTTCGGAGCCAGCTTGTTCATTTGCTCTTCCTTTCCCGCCCACCACCTTGTCGCAACGGCTCCCGGTACGACGCAATTGACGCGGATGCATGGAGCGAGTGCGCGGGCTAACGATTTCGTGAGCCCATGAACGGCTGCTTTCGCGACGGCGTACGGGAGGGAAGAACCGGACCCGGTAGTCCCGGCGATGCTGCCCACGTTGACGATAGCGCCTTGCCCGTTGCGTTTCATGAACGGAGCAACGGCCCTTGCGCAATGAAACATCCCCTTCACGTTTACGTTATACAGCTCGTCCCACACTTCGTCCGTTGCGGCTTCCAGATCGTCAAGCGGAATATGACGCGTCATGCCGGCGTTATTCACGAGCAAATCAATGGTTCCGAATTGCTCCACAACGGCATGAACCATGTTCCTTACTTCCAAGTCTTTCGAAACGTCAGCCTGAATGGCTAAGGCATTCCCTCCTTCGCGATGGATCATACGTACCGTTTCCTCCGCATCTTCTCTAGATCGCGAATAGTTCACGGCGACAAAAGCGCCGCGTCTGGATAACTCTACGCTCGAAGCTCTGCCAATGCCCGTGCCGCCGCCGGTAACTAGAACCACTTTGTTGCTAAGATCCATCTCGGATCACTCCTAATCTTCGTTGGTTTCGTATATGTTCATATCCGATATTCATCATTGTAAATGGAAGAGTTGATTTTGTATAATTGAATGAATTGAACAAACAATTCGATTATATTGAATCTAAACCGAGGGAAAACAATGGATCTCAAAACATTAAAAACATTTCAGTTGATCGCGCAATCCGGCAGTTTTATGCGTGCGGCCGAACAATTGAATTACGCCCAATCAACCGTCACGATGCAAATGCAGAAGCTTGAAGCCGACCTCGGCGTACAGCTGATCGAACGCGGCAAAAAAATCCGTTTAACCGAAGCCGGAAGACAATTCTACGAACAGAGCCGGCACATCGTAAGGAATATGGAGCAGCTGCAGGCAAGTTTGTCGGACCTGCAGTCCGGCGAAGCGGGTACGATTCGACTTGGCGCGACCGAGCCGACCGCCAGCTATCGGTTACCCCGGATTTTATCCGAATTCCTGCTGCAATACCCGAAAATCCGAATATCGGTTGACTTCGCGAATACGCCGACATTAAGCCGGAAACTTCTTGAAGGCGAAATCGATTTAGCTCTATGTTCGGCTCCGGATCTAGGTTCCGAGCTTTACTACGAACCATTGTTCAAGGAGCAATTCGCCGTTTTGATGCCGGCGCAACATCCGCTCGCAAGCAAAACGGTTATTGCGCCGGACGATATGCGGGGGCATCGTTTGCTCGTTACGTCAGCGACTTGCCCGTATCGCAAAAAGCTTGAAATGTTATGGCAGCAATCGGCGAACGTTCCGATCGATATGATGGAGATCGGAAGTATGACCGCTTTGAAATATTTTGTGGAAAGCGGGGTGGGGATCGCTCTTGTGCCAAGCATCGTTCTGAATCCGCTACCCGCTGGAACAACCGTGCGGCCGATGAGCGGCATGCCGGTCGACATGAGCTTCGGCATCCTTACGAAGCTATCGGAATTTCCGTTGAAGCAGGCATGTTCAAGGCTGTACCAACATCTCAAGCAAGAGCTTCTTGAGACGGAAAGCGAATAATTTATACAACAGAGGGAGTGCGCTGCTTATGCGCACTCTTTTTTAGTGTTAGAGGAACGGACGATTTGACTACCGTCTTGTACGATAATCAAAACAATGTAAGGGCATACATGATATGCTCTCAGCAGGAACCTAGCATTTCATTCATTACGGGAGGGAAATTCATGAAGCGAATCATTAGACAATGGATTGCCGCATTTTTCGCACTCGTCTTGATTATGCAGTTATTGCCGACGGCCCATGCGGCCAAGGAACCGCCCGAATTGCGCAATCTCGCGGCAGGAATCGGCTATTCGTGGTCCGAACAGCCTGAACCCAATTACGGGGATAACGGCAACGAATTGACTGACGGGAAATTCGGTTCGACGGATTTTTTCGACCCGGCATGGGACGGGCATTTGCGTAAATCGACCCGATCCGTCGTGTTCGACTTGGGGGAAAAGAAGTCGATCGCGCGAATTCGGGCTCATTTTCTCCAAGATTCATCCGTCGGCATCGCTTATCCGAACACGGTGTCCATGTATGCGTCAAACGATGGTTCGCAATGGGGGACGCTTGCCCATGTACCGTCACGCAAAACAAGATGGGCACCGGTTCCCGCCGAAACCCAAGATTTTATCTGGGACGGAAGCCAAGACGGAATCGGTCAAAGTCATGCTAACGCTGACATGGCCTATGCGCGTTACGTGAAAGTGACGTTTACGACCGACGTCTTTGTTTTTCTGGATGAAATCGAAATTTGGGGGGCGGACGGCAAGGCGAATAAAGCGAAGCAGGTATCTCCCGATCGTCTCGCTTATCATGAGCCGGGCAAAACGACAAGCGGTATCCGCGATCTCGTCCTGCTAAACAACGGCTTCAATCAAGCCGGAACCGGATACTGGACGAAAAACAACTTAATACCGTACATTAGTTACGTGAACGAGCAAGGAGAACCGGTGGATTGGTTATTCGACGCAATCCTTTATTACGGGGCGCGTTCGCCGGAAGGACGCGACTTCTCGACCGGAGCATCAACGCTGGATGATTGGCGCTGGTACTTGGACAAAACGTTCGCGGATGAAGGCGATCTGAGTCAGCTGAATGATGCGGCGAGCGAAACAGCCGTAAAACTCCGCGATGCGCATCACCAAGTGAAAGTCGTGTTGATGATTCCGAATCCGGGCGATACGTTATCCGATTTCGGCGACGTGGACGGAGACGGCGTTTCGGAAAACTTCAACTCCGCATCGATCGGCGCGGAAGCGGCTTATGCCAACAAGCGCAAAGCGGTTACGTGGTGGATCGAGCAAATCAAGCAAAGATGGAAACAGGAAAAGTATTCGAACCTGAAACTGGCCGGCGTGTATTGGAGCGGCAAAAGCATCAGCACGACCGACCCATTAGACCCGGAATTGATCCGACAGGCGAGCAAGCTCGCACATAAAAAAGATTTGAACATATACTGGCTCCCGAATTTCCAAGCAAACCGGAATTTCGACTGGAAGGAGCTCGGATTCGACGCCGCGCTGCTGGAGCCGAACCATTATGCTTCATCCCCCCAAGTACTGCAGCGGGTTGAGGATGCCGCAGCATTGGCGAAGCAATATCAGATGGGACTCGGGCTGGAATTCGACGAGCGGATCAACACCGATACCGACATGCGGCAGCAATATATCGATTATTTGAACGGCGGCGTAAAGTACGGATATATGAACAATGCTTTTAAAACGTATAACCAAGGCAATACGTCACTGCTCGACAGCGCCAGGAGCGCTGATCCGACGGCCAGACAAAACTATGATTGGATGTATCAATTCGTGAGAGGTACGTATACGATGCCCAAACCATGCTCGAAAAAGCTTGAAGGCCCGGCAGTTCCGGGGGCTTCGCAATATATCGCGAAATGCGGCAACCAGATTACGATCGCTCATAAATATAACGATCAATATGATCTTTGGTTCGTATTCGACCGTTTTGGAGCCAATAAGCTGATCAGCTTCAAAGAATGGCGGCTTTCCGAAAATGCGGAAAGTGACGTAATTCCCGACATGGAACGTCCGTCCACGCTGCTGCTAGGCGACATTTCCGACTGGATCGGCCCATACATCGTGAGGGCGAATGCGAATGGCAACGGAAATTCTTATAGCTTTACGGGAGGCAATCATGCCTATGATGGCGGGGCGAGCGGTTCTCCCACGGCAAAAACCGTATCAATGCGCGTGTGGGCCGACGGCGTGGAAGTTGAAGACGGCAAAGTGATCTCAAGCAATCAAGTGAAGATCCAAGTGGTCAACTTGGTTCAAGGGTACAACACGAAGCTGGAAGACGGCAGCGGCAGAGCCGTACTGAAAGAAACGGTCACGTATGAAATTACGGGCGGCCAAGTTCAGGTGCACAATGAAATCGAAGCGCTGGAAGACGTAACGTTCGAAACGTATTACGGATTGCAGACGGTGAACTACGCCTGGAACGATACGGTACGTTATTATGCGGGAGATCGGGAAGTAGCCGTAAGTCCGGCCAACATGTACAGCGATTCGGGAACAAAAGCTCTGAATCCCGACGTGGACAGCTACCTGCTCAGTTCGGGCGATCAAGGCGGTTTTCACCATCATCTGCGGGTACGGCTCGATCGGCAATACGGTCTTGGACAATTGCACAATCTTGCCGAAGATATGCCCGTTATTTTTACTCAGGATTATGGAAAAACCTATTTCTTGCAGATTAAAGGGACTACGCCGGGATTGAACAAAGGAGAAAAGTTTTTCTGGCAAGGCAGTTACCATTTTTACTCCGAACCTCGTTGAAGCAATGAGCAAGAACATAAAACATGAAACATGAAACATGAACAAGTCGCAAACCTCTGGTCTCCCGTAAGGGCAATCAGAGGTTTTTGGTGATACGGGAGCTCGCGGCTAGCAGTTGTGCGATGTGTAACACATGCGGAGCCCATAACATAATTTAACATTGAAGTTTTTGAGAGTAAAAAGGGGTTGAATAACGAATGCAATCGCCTAATGGGGAACGTGCGCCTGGGGGAGACACGGCAAGATTGCCGGATACTGTACTTGCCAAGTACGCCTCGCAAATCGAATATTTGCATCGTTTCACTCAAGCGGGCCAAGCCCATTTCCAGTCTTACCGACTTGCCAACGTGTTGGCGATCGGATCGGGAACCTTCCTGCTATCCTTAGCGGCCGCATTGCTGGAGTCCGGCTTACCCAAATTTCATGCAGTGATTACGGACGCGGTAACCACCGATAGGGAACGGCTAGCTTATTTGGTAGAACGCGGCCGTAAAACGGATCCTGATACCGCAATCGTCGAGGTTTCTTTTATGAAGGAGAAGGCCGGTTTTTGGCGCGATGCCATAGGACCGTTTGATGCGATATTGTATGTCGCGCAAGGAAGCGAAGTTGATGAATTACGTACGCTTCACGCGCTTTGCCGGGAGGATAAGAAAATCATGCTGCCTGCCCTGCTGTTGCAGAATGTCGGTCTGGCGGGGCCGCTCGTTCATCCGGATTCGGATGGTTGCTGGGAATCGGCTTGGCGCCGTCTGCATCGATCCGTACTTGGAAACAACCAGCAACAAACGCCGAACTCGCCAACCTCTGAAGCGATGCTGGCGAACTTGATCGTATTTGAATTGTTCAAAACATTGACGGGAGCGTCCCAATCCGCCTTGAGCAATAAAATATTCGTGCTTGATTCTCGGAATTGGGAAGGGGACGGACACGCATTTGCGCCGCATCCTCTAGTTAGCAGGCGGGCAGGGGCCGATAGGGTACATCATTTCTCTTCGCGGCTCGAACAATCGGGCGACAGGCAAACAAGCCCATGGTTTGAGTACTTCCTCGGATTAACGTCGGAGACAACCGGCATTTTTCATGTCTGGGGGGAGGGCGACTTAAAACAGCTGCCGCTGTCGCAGTGCCGCATACAATCCGTCGATCCGCTCTCCGAAGGCCCTGCTGAGTTATTACCGGCATTCATTTGTGCCGGATATACGCATGAGGAGGCCAGACGTGAGGCAGGTTTGGCAGGGGTTGAATCGTATGTGTCGAGAATGGCCGAGAAGCTCATCGAATCAGCAGTTATCACTTATCCGGATCAGATTGGCGGCGGCATAGAGGGATCGGAATTTGTTGGCGTTGGGGCGGGGGAATCCTTTGCGGAAGGCGTTAGCCGCGGGTTGGATTCGTATTTGACCGAAGAGCTGAACAAACGACTGGCTCATCAGCGGCCTGCCGTCCGGCATGCAAGGCTGAATGTAGTGGAAGATGAACGCTGCCGGTATTATTTGAAGGCGTTGACTATCCTGCAAGGCGAACCGGCCATTGGTTTGGGTGAGGAAATAGATGGTTTCCCTGTCATATGGGTCGTCTCGAGCGAGAATAGCTTCTGTTGTACTGGGTTGAACGTTACAATGGCGCTGCGCAAAGCGCTAGTGCAAGCGTTGCGGCATATACAGAACGATGAGGCTTATCCGGTGGCGTTAGGTGTTAAGCAGGCATGTATGCCATTCGCTGAACCGGGACCACTCTATCTGGACATTCCCGACGGTGAATCATCCGGAATAACGGAGATTCTAAACGAAGCTTTGCTCGTTTTGAAACGCAATCATAGAAGGATACTCGTATATGAGCTGTTCCTTGACCCGTTCTTGAAGAGGGAGCCGGTTGAGGTATACGGCGTGCTTGTGCGAGAGGAGGTGTCCCCGTGAGTGCGGTCGTATCGGTAATTGGAATAGGCCTGTTAGCTGAACTCGTCCGAGAACGTTTATCCGAGCTTTACAGGATGGATGATCGCAAAAATATCGCTGAAGGCATACCGCCAGATGCCCGTTTGATATTGGTCGTGTGCGACAATTGGCAGTCTTCGTTGTATCTCAATTCGGAAGAGGTGCTGCAGCGGGGGGGAATCCCGTGGCTATGCAGTTTCGTCCTGCATAACGAGGTTGTCGTTGGCCCGCTTGTTCAGCCGGGTATTCCAGGCTGCTCCCAATGCGCGGATTACCGGCGTCATAGCTCCGTGGAGATGCAGGAGCAATATATGCTTCAGTTGATGAATCCAACCGCCAAAGCTCCTGAGACCTGTTTATCACGAACAGGGCTTAGGCAAGCGGTTCATTTGTTAACAGCGGAGGTGCAGCAGGTGATGGAGGGCGGACCGGCTGCTACGGAGCGACATCTGTATATGGTCAATTTGGATACGCTCAAGTGCTCGTACCATTCTTTTGTACCGAATCCGTTATGCCCGATTTGCGGGCGATTGCAGGACGACTCCCCCGAAGCGGCGCGAGTGACCCTTGAGCCGCGCCCAAAGGCGAACGCCGAAAGTTACCGGGGCCAATCCGCCGACAAGTTGAAGGATGTTCTGGCGAGCGATTATTTTGATCCCCGAACGGGTATTTTCGATCAAAAATGGAGTCATCTTGCATCGCCGTTCGCGAACGTAAGCGTTCATATGTCAACGATCATGGGGGAGGAAATAACGGGGGGGCGGACGCATTCCTTTGAGGAAAGCGAATGGATCGCTTTTCTGGAGGGGCTTGAGCGCTACAACGGCATGATGCCTCGCGGCAAGCGAAGCGTAGTGCATGACAGCTTCAGCAATTTGGCGGAACTTGCGCTTGACCCTGTCAAGGTCGGCGTATATTCGCAAGAACAATACGCGATACCTGGCTTTCCTTTCCTGCCGTTCGAACCCGATCGTCCGATCGATTGGGTATGGGGCTATTCGATCATGAATGAGCGACCTATTCTTGTTCCGGAGCAGCTTGCTTACTATAGTTTGGGGCCGGGGAACGGGTTTGTCCAAGAAACCTCCAACGGCTGTGCATTGGGTGGCAGCTTGGAAGAAGCGATATTGTTCGGAATATTGGAGGTAGTCGAACGGGATTCGTTCCTCATGACCTGGTACGCCAAGCTCCCGGTACCGCGACTTGATCCCGCTACCGCGAATGATCCGGAATTGTCGCTGATGATCGAGCGTTTGCGGATAGTTTCCGGATACGACCTACAGTTGTTCAATACGACAATGGAGAACGGGATTCCAAGCATATGGGCTCTAGCGAAAAACAGGAAAGCGGCCGGAGCGAATCTTATTTGCGCGGCCGGAGCTCATTTGGATCCAATTCGAGCGGCGAAGGGGGCGGTTCACGAGCTGGCCAACACGCTGCAGATGCTTCAGGCGACATACGAGGAAAACCGGGAAGATGCAGAGCAAATGTACCGCGACTCTTCCCTGGTACGGCAGATGAGCGATCATGCTTTGCTCTACGCGTTGCCGGAAGCCGAGGAAAGACTTGATTTTCTGTTGGTTGGGACCGGGCCGCTCCGTTCATTTGATGAACAATTCAAGCCTAAGGCGAAGCATGGCGATCTGACCGATGATCTGAAGGATGTTTTGCGAACGTTCCGCCGATTGAACCTGGATGTCATCGTTGTGAATCAGACATCGCCCGAGGCGTCGCGCAATGGACTTCATTGCGTTAAAGTACTCATTCCGGGCATGCTGCCAATGGCGTTCGGACACGAGCTAACCCGTTTGACCGGTCTGAAGCGGGTTTTCGACGTACCGGCTCAGCTTGGGTATGTGAAGCAGCCGCTAACAGAGGAACAGCTTAATCCATATCCGCACCCGTTTCCATGAACAAATTTCAGGGAGCAACTGTCCTTATCGTACTCTTTCCTACTTGATGAATTTGACGGAAGTCAATAACCTATACACATCTGGATGAGTCGTCGTATAATACATCATCCCAAGTATGAGGAGGAGAAAAAATGGGCTTAGGATTCGGAGGTTCTTGCGGTTCCTGCGGACTGTTTACCAGCGTTGGAGTCATTCTCGTACTCTTTATTTTGCTGGTCATCGTTAGCCGTTCATTTATTTAACAAATGACGAGTAGCAGCGCATTTTTCTCAACTTACTCTAGCGCAACTCAATTATAGCGAATGAACGTGCAGCACAACAAAAAACGGGAGTCAGGGCTTATCGCCTTGGCTCCTGTTTTTCATTATGAAAGGAATGTCCTAGTGTGGAGGCTTAAGCTTTTTATGCCAGACGGCAGGATGTTGTACAAGAAGAACGAATATACAAATAGTAACAGTTAGGAGGGAGTTGAGGACAATCCAGGCCCAGATTAACCCCCATTCCATGCGGGTTCCGATCGGCATCCGCTTGCTTGCTTTTTTGTGGGATTATTTGATCATTTCAGGGTATCTTTTGCTGCTGGTCGGTATCTCGTTTATTGCGCGTCCGCTGTTGATTCCGCTATTCACGAAAGACCCGATGACCGCGGAGCTTACCGGTTTTTTGTTCATTACGCTGCCGGTCTATCTTTATTTTGCCATTAGTGAAGGGTCACCGGCCAGGGCGACATGGGGGAAACGAAAGATGGGGATTGTGGTGGAAAATAGGCAGGGAGGACCGATTTCAATCGGCCGCTCTTTATTTCGTTCCGCGCTCAAATTCATCCCCTGGGAGCTTGCTCATTTTACGATTTGGCACGTTGTCATCCCTTCCGGCTATCCCGATGAATCGATCTATGCTTTATTTGGGGTGGTCTATGGTCTAGTGTTCATCTATATGATCAGCCCATTATGGAACACAAGAAGGCAAACGCTCTACGACTCTATCGCGAGAACTGTAGTCATCTATAAGAATCGATAATACCTGGTACATAATATTTTATAGCATGTCCTAAATTGAACTTGAACAGAAGCCGGCTCATATCGAGTCGGCTTATACGCATGTAAACGAGCTGATATTATTTAAACTCACACCAAATATGACCCAAAACCTTCCCGTCCATCGGAACCCGGTAACCGAGACGCGTCCGACAAACGTAGGGTAAAACCAATATCGGCTCCCGTTTGTTTGCCATATAAACGTATTTCGAAACAAACAACGCGAAATCGAATGGGGGTCAACGGCAAAAGGCATGACTTGGGGTTCAAATGCCGGAGGAGGGGCTGTTGGCCCTTGTTGTCCAGGTGGTGGAAATGCCATTAGGTGAGCTCCTTTCCTATCTAGGCTGATATAATGTATGACAGGATCGATTTATTTGATTGTGCGGATGCCTAGAGGATAGGAGTTTGATTGTGGAGTAGCCTGCTGCGGCAGCTACTCCGCTTTTTTTATCAAGCAGACTACAATGAAGGAAACCCATAGGGCACCTCGAAATAGTAGTAGAATTTGTTATAGAGCAATTAGAAAAAATAAATCTCTTCTCTTTGTTAAGTGATCGTTACGATATGGCATCTAATACATTAGCGTCGGAAAGGGAAGGGGGGACATTGAAATGGAAAAGAAGATAGAGCTTATCGTTGCGGATGAAACGACGGAGCATGAAATGGCCGGCCGCGCGCTTTCGGGCGATACGGAAGCGTTCGGGGAGCTGATTCAGCGGCATCGGGAGAAAGCGTTTCGCTTAGCGAAGACAATGACCGGGGACGATTGGCTGGCGGAAGACATCGTTCAGGAAGCGTTGATCAAAGCGTTCCTGCACGTCGGTAAGCTCGTCGACCCGAATCGTTTCGGAGGATGGTTCAAACAAATCATCCGTAACGAGACTTATATGAAGCTGCGACGCGGAGGCCCGTATTCCAAGGAGAGGCCGCTGACAAGCTATGCTTCGTTCGACATTGACGATACAAGCGCGCAAGGCAGCAGCGATGATCTCGAGAAACTGCTGCATCGGTTGGATACAGCTGCGGAGAAACGCGGCTCCGATAACGATCCGATACAGCATCTGCTTCGCAAGGACTCGATTCGGTTGATCCGTTCGTTGCTGCACTGCTTAAATGAGCGGGAACGAGGCATCTTTGAAGCGTATTTTTTCATGAATTGCTCGGCGGAAGAAATATCGGCATTGTTCAACACGACGACGGGAAGCGTGCATACTTATTTGCACCGTTCCAAAAGAAAGCTGCAAGACGTTGTGATGCGGGAACATCACAATTGGATGGCCGACACCAAGCCGTCGCCGCAAAATAGAAGGATGCTGGCCGCTCCGGTCGGGAAACCGGAATCCGAGATCACCTTCATCGATCGGCTGTGCAAAATGATGCAAAGCCGAGGCGAGCAGGCGACGGTTACGGATTGGATGGGACGCAGCGGTTTTGCCTTTCGCTTGAAAATATCGCAGAAAACGACGTATGCCGACGGCGTCTTCGTGTTCGATTGGAAGCAAGAGCTGACTCGTCTGCTGCTGGATTACGGATATGAGCCCGATTTTCTGGCCGGTCAGCTCGAAGGCTTGCCGATACCGCTTCACCCGGTGGCGATGCTTTATGACGTTATCCCTTACGATGTGGACACGGTTATGGCTTTTGTTCGCCATTCGATCGATCGGGGCAGTCCTGTGCTATTTTTCGATACGTATGTGGAGCGCCCCTTCGTTCATGAGTGGAATTTGATTTATGGCTACGATGACTTCAACCGAACGGTTGAACTGACTGATGTCCTCCCGCCCTATCGCAAAACGCTGCATGTTGAACAACTGGCTGCGTCGCCCTTACAGTTGCTTTGTTCAATACGAAAAACGAATCGCCCGGCAATTCGACCGGAACCGTTTCAAGCGATCAAATCCATGATCCGGTTCGCCAGGGAAGGGGACGGTTTCCGAGGCGATAACGTGCATACTTGCTATGCCCTGGGGCTTGACGCTTACGCTGCATGGATTCGCCACTTGAAGACCGGTCCGCGGCTCGCTAATTCGTACGGTCATCGTTACTTGGCTTCGGTATACGCGAACGCAAGGGCTTTTGCCGGAAAGTATGTCCGTTCGATCGAGATCGCAGGTTTTGCGGAGGAAATATTGGAGAAGGCGGCGGCTTACTTTGATCAATCGGCAAGTTTGCTTCGTCAAGTCAGTGCAATGAATCCGCTGCAGGATGCAACCGGAGCGAATTGGACAAAGGACATTCTTGATGAAACGACGATACTGCTCGACGCAGCCAGGCAAGCGGAGGATCGCGCCATCGAAATGCTGGAAAGCATTTGCGCGATGATGAATCCAATCCAATAACAGGAGGAACTCATGGATACCATTCAATTGACAATCATTACGCAAGCTAATGGAGAAGGACTGCAAGCGCTATTAAACAACGTCGAACGATTCGAAGCGAAGCGGCCGGATGCCCGCGTTCAGATCGAACAGGCTAACGGAAATTATGAGGTGCTCGAACGGATGAAAAGCAGCGAGCCCGGTGATCTCATCCATATGTCGGAAAGCGTGTTCGGTCCCTATTTACGCGATGGTCTTATTATCGATTTGATGCCTTATCTTAAGCAAGATGCGGAGATCTCTCCAGAGGACTTGTATCGAGGCGCATTAGCGGGGCCATCGTTCGATGGGAAACTGGCGGCTCTCCCTATGGATATTGCTCTGCCGTTCATCTTCTACCGCAAGAGCGCGTTTGCCGAAGCCGGCATTCCGGAACCGACGAACGACTGGACATTGGAGCAATTTAGGGAGACGGCATTGTTGCTGACGAAAAAACAACAATATGGATTTCGTATCCATATCGATATCGAATGGTTGGAGCCGTTCGTATTACGGGGAGGCGGCGCATATCTCTCCCCTGACGGCTCCACTGCGCAAGGGTACGTGAACGGCGAAGCGACTGTGGCGGCGATTCAGGAAATCGTCGATTGGTTCCGGCTGCACAAAATTACGCCGATGCCGGGCGACGCGGCGAATGTCGCTTTTAGCGACCGCTTTGCGATGGTCTTTGATTTTTCTTGGTGCATTCCGTATGTTCATCATAACCACCCCGGCGAATACGGAGCCGTCGGACTGCCTCATATGAAAGGCGGCCGCGATACGAACATGATGTATATGGGCGGATACGGCATTTCCTCCAAGTGCGGGCATCGTGACGCTGCATGGGCGCTGCTTAAGGAGCTTTGCGTTCCGCAGACAGGCAATCCGCTCAGTCAGCTGCCGGCTTCCAAATCAGCGGCCAGTCGGTTAGGCGCGGAAAAGGATCCCTTGATGCAACGTGCGCTTGCAGAACTTGATAAAGCGACGCAAAGCGCTTTTTACTTGAACCAAAAATGGAATGCCAACCGGCAAATCGTCAATCAAGACCTTAGGTTATTGATTGAAGAGGGAGCGGATGTGAGGATGACGCTGGACAAGTGGGCAACATTAATCGGATAATGCCCGGCAAATAACTCAAATAAGCTCCAACGCATTACATAGCTCTACCAGCTGGTGAACGCCGCGAAACTGATGCCGGATGCGCTCGTGGATGCTGAGGATCGCCTCTTCCGTCACTTTTTTCGCGTGCTCGATGCTTTGATGTTCGACAGCCTGGACGATTTCTTTCATGCTTTTTAAAAAATAGACGTTCTTGCGCAATGTGCGGATTAGCAATATTTTTCGAATGTCGGTTGGCGTGTACAGCCGGTAGCCGTTATCCGGATGGCGCATTGGCGTGAGCAAATCTTCTTTTTCCCAATGGCGAATGGCTGAAGTTGCGACACCCGTAAATGCCGCAGCTTCGCCTATCGTCATGGGGTTTTTTGGTTTTTTATTCGTCATGGATGACAATTCGAGATTTTGCAGCAGGTCAAGGGTTTGGTCCGCAGCGATTTTTTCCTGCTGAAGGTTCGCCTGTTCCTTATTGATGAGCCAAAAGGCGCCGTCCATGTCCGCATTCTGAATGCTGCGCAGAACCTCGCAGGTGACCGAAACTCCAAACCCGGGGAACATGGCGCGCAGGCAGCGGAAATAAGCCAAATGCACTTTCGTAAAAAGGCGGTATCCATTGTTCGCGCGAGCGGGGGCGGGAACGACTCCCCATGATTCATAATGACGTAACGCGCTCGTACTGATCTGAAGCTCTCTCGCAATCTCGATCGGCTTGAAGTATTCCATTGCCGGCCTCCTCCAAGGTTTTGGTTCGAACTGATCTTTTACATATAAGATTAAAGCTCCATGCTAAGGTTGGCAATAGCAGATAATTTATAATCCGGACCTATTCTTATAAAACCTTAGCACTTGCATGCATGTTATATAATAAGGTTGATTTTCCAAATAGGAGGAGTGCGGATGAGAGATTGGATTCAGATTAAGGGCGCTTACGAGAATAATTTGAAACATGTTTCGCTGAACATCCCGAAGTACAAGCTGGTTGTTTTAACCGGACCGTCAGGCTCGGGCAAGTCGACGCTTGCGATGGATACGCTGCAGCGGGAATGCCAACGTCAATACATGGAGTCGATGGGGATGGTGTCGGACTCCATCAACAAGCCGAAGGTGGACGCGATCGTCGGATTATCCCCCTCGATCAGCGTGGGCCAGCACGTTACGAACCGCAATCCGCGCTCGACGGTAGGTACGGTGACGGATATTTATACGTATTTGAGAGCGATATTTGCAAGGGCGGGTCATCGTCCATGCCCGTCGTGTGGAGTTATCGTTCCGCCACCGCCGGCAACCGGGGCGTCGCATTTCAGCATTTCCGACGAGGATGAGCACCAGTCGTGGGTCCAATGCCTGCACTGCAGCGCATCGATTGAAAAGCTGACCATGTCGCATTTCTCTTTCAATAAACCGGAGGGCGCATGCGAAACATGCTCCGGTCTCGGCAATGTCGCGACGTTGCGCATGGAGGCCGTATTCAATGAAGAGAGAAGCTTGCGCGATGGCGGAGCGCCTTTCTTGTACGACGCCATGGTCGAATATTATGCCAACATCTTGAAAGCGGCCGGCAAGCACTATGGATTTACGTTCGATCTCGATTTGCCGATCAAAAACTATCCTCAGCCGCAAAAAGACTTATTGTTCTACGGCGCCGAAAGCGAAGAGTTCACGCGGCATTATCCTGGCGTAAAGCCGCCGAAAACCGTTACCGCCGGCAAGTTTGAAGGCATCGTAACCGGAATATGGCGACGTTACAAGGAGAAAGGCGGGGAGGCCGAAAGCGGAATGAACGCGGCGGATCTGTTCCATCAACAGCAATGTCCGGATTGCCATGGCGCAAAGCTGAAGGAGACAAGCCGTTCCGTGCGAGTCGGCGATGCGGCGATTCACGAGATTGCGGATTGGCCGCTTGAGGATGTCTTGTCTTGGGTGTCTCGCGTGAAGATAGAGCTATCGGCCGAGAGTCTCGAGCTGCTCGAAACGATTGTAACGGATGAAATCCCATCCCGCCTGAAACGGATTCTCGATGTCGGCCTCGGTTATTTATCGCTGAACCGGCAGTCGGTCACGTTATCGGGGGGCGAAGCCCAACGTCTGCGCCTGGCATCGCTGCTTGGCTCCGGTTTGACGGGCGTGTTGTATATATTGGACGAACCGACTGCGGGGCTCCATCCGAGAGATACGGCGGGACTGATCCAGGTCCTCAAGCAGCTGCGTGATTTAGGCAACACGGTGCTCGTGATCGAACACGACGTTGAGATGATGCGCGCGGCGGACCACGTCATCGATATGGGACCCGGTGCGGGGAATACGGGCGGCCGGGTCGTCGGCGAAGGGACGCTGGAGGATCTGATGGCAGCCGCGGAGTCCGTGACCGGTTCGTACTTGCGTGAAGAAGCCGATTACAAGGTCAAGCGATTCCGGCGCCAAGGCATTGGCCGCTCTTTGACGGTTCGCAACGCTTATGCCCGAAACCTGAAGAACGTCACGGTATCTTTCCCGCTCGGATGCCTTGTGTCGATCACCGGTGTATCCGGGTCCGGTAAATCGACGCTGCTCTTCGACCTTCTGGCCGAAGGGGCGAATAACAACTTGCGGCCGGAAGGCTGCAGCGGGATCGAAGGCACGGAGGATGTCGGCAACTGGATTACGGTCGACCAATCGCCGCTCGGACGGATGCAGCGGTCGAACGTGGCGACGTATACCGACATCTTCACCGCGATGCGAAACTTGTTTGCCAGTTTGCCGGAAGCGAAGCGGCGTAAGCTTACGTCCAAGCATTTCTCCTTCAATACGCCGGGCGGCCGCTGCGAGAGCTGTCAAGGACTCGGCGTGCTGACGATGAACATGCATTTTCTGCCGGATATCGAAGTCCGATGCCCGTCATGCAAAGGCCGCCGTTTCCAGGAGGAGGTTTTGAGCATCAAGTATGAAGGCTATTCCATCTCCGATCTGCTGGATATGACGGTTCAGGAGAGCTTGGCCGTATTCGAAGGAAACGACAAGTTGGCGGATATGATCCGTTTGCTAAGCGAGGTCGGCTTAGGCTACCTCCATTGGGGGCAATCGGTGAGGACCTTATCGGGCGGAGAGGGCCAACGGTTAAGATTAGCTAAGGAGCTCGGCAAAAAATCAAAGAAGCATACGCTGTATTTATTGGACGAACCAACGACCGGCTTGCATCCCGCCGATGTGCGCCAACTGACGCTGCTTCTGGATAAGCTGGTGGACGCAGGCAATTCCGTAATTGTCGTCGAGCATAATATGGAGCTCATTCGGGAATCCGATTGGATGATCGACATCGGCCCTGAAGGCGGAGAAGGCGGCGGCACGGTCGTTGCGGAAGGAACGCCGGAGCAAGTAGCGAAGGTAAGGGAGTCATACACGGGAAGGTATTTGCGGGAAGCGCTTGGCTAGTCGATATCGAACGATGCGGATCAAAAAGCTTACCCTGAGTCGGGGTAAGCTTTTTTTCATATCGGCCATCAGTAGGCTAAGAGAAGCCGTCTCATTTTCTCATTCGTTAAGGCTTTGAAACCTGGATGGATGCCGTCATGCCGGCTTCCTTATGACCCGGCAAAGTGCAGATCACTTGATAATAGCCTGCTTTGTCGAAACTAACGGCCATGCTGTTCTTCTCCCCGGGTGCCGCGTGAATATGTACGTTTGTCCCGACGATTTCGAAGTCATGCTCCGCTTGGCCTGTATTTTCGAGTGTAATTTTGATTTTCTGGCCAACCGCAGCGCGGATAGATGTTGGTGAAAAAGAATATTCCGTAGCTTTAACAACAAGCTCTTCATCCACATGATGCGAAGCATCAGAGTGGTTCGATGAATGATCGTGAACGTGCCCAGACTGCCCGGTAGATTGCTCCGGAGGCGAAGAAGGCCGACCAAGATCCGAAGTTGGATGAATTGGAATGAATGTTGTGGAAATTAGAGACAACAAAATAAACAAAAACATAAAAATGGGCCTGGAAAAGAGAATTGACTTTTGCTTCAGAAAATCGCTTGTGACTTCCCCCTGCAGCATGAGAAATAACAAAAAAATAGCTCCGACGCAAAGAATGGATAGGATTCTAACCGTATTCCCCGCGAAGGAAGGAGGCATCATCACCATCAGCATCGTGCCCATCATACCTCCCATAATACCCGATAATAACCCGTCTAATATGGCTATCATACTAATAGGCGCCCCGGCTATGACCCCGATTGCACCCCCGATCAGCATGCTGAGAACCGTTGATTGAAAAAATAGGCCAGGTAACCATAAGGCAAACAAAACGCCTAGACCCAATCCAACTGTCATTCCTATCGTCATGGCAGCCATCATGCCGGCCATAACGGGCAACTGCTTACGAAAAGCAATGATAAAGCCTGTAATCCACACCGAAAGAATACCGTACAAGCTGCTATATATTACACTTCCCATGGTACTATGCCCCCTCACCCTATTAGTAATACAATATGGCTTGACCTACAAATATATGAATCGCTTGTTCATGATTTAAATTCGTCAAATTTGTGACATGGGCAGGAAAAAATCAACAAAAGTCGAACTTTGTAGACTGGCAGATTTTATTACATCATTTTGCCGAATCCCCGATAGGGGAGCGGGGGAACCATAACGGGTGAATTGGTCTCGATTCAGAGTGGCCATAGGGAACTTCCAACCGAACCCTCAGCTAACCTCGCAGGCATAGGAAGGAGACACCGTTGAAGAAAAAAGTATTCACGATTTTGCTAGGCACTGCCATGCTGTTCACCGTTCAAGCCGGAACCGTTTTTGCGGACGACTCGAAACTGGAACACGCGGTGAATGAAGTGCTGAACACCCCGTACAAATGGGGCGGCACGACAACGGCCGGTTTTGACTGCTCCGGCTTCATCTTGCATATTTTTAATCAATTCAACACGGAATTGCCGCGAACTTCGAAAACACAAGCCGACGTTGGCATAGAAGTTTCGAAGGATGAGCTTCAAGCCGGGGATCTTGTATTTTTTAATACGGACGGCAAAGGAATCTCGCATGCGGGAGTATATTTGGGGGACGGGAAATTTGCGCATTCCTCAAGTTCGAAGGGCGTCAGCATCAGCAAGCTTAGCGATACATATTACTCCAAACGGTATGTTACAGCAAGAAGGGTTGTTCAGGGCGAAGATTATGCGGCAATGATCAGCGATGAACACGAAAAGTAGGGCTGAGTCCATATCAGCCAAGAAGAGCCGGTTATTAGATATTGTCTAATACCGGCTCTTCTTCTTGCTCCGTACTTTTGACGGATGATGATGGTTGACTTGAAATGGATTTCATAAATTAACATGGAACAATGAAGTAAAATCGAATGCGAAAGATGCGGGCGTTGATTTTGGTTTGGCATTGTGGGGATGTAAAGATCATGAGCGCATACCGGCAAAATATAAGTTTGCGAAGCCTCAGGATATAATAAAGCTAAGCCATAATACGATCAAGGATTGAAAACCCGCGGTAGTGAATGGGCGAATAAAGCGCATGTCGAGTCTCAGGAATGAGGCTCTTTCTTTGTATATGCAGATCGTATGCTTATCTAATTTTATAAATATTTTGCATATAATCATTTCCATGCTAGCATGGGGAATGACGACAGAAAGGACGTGTTAAGATGAACTCGACGTATTGGCTTACAAATGCCCGCTTGGAGACAGGATACCGCAAGAGAGATGGAGTGATAGCAGGAACGGATACGGAATTGTTCCATTTGCTCATAGAGGACGGAGTGATTAAAAAAATCGTATCTGCGGATCAGCCTGTTGATGGCAGGTTGCCGAAGAAGGATGCCAAACAATATTTAGTGCTTCCTTCTTTCATCGAAAAACATTGCCACTTGGACAAAACTTTACTCGGCGACCGCTGGAGAGCCGTCACGCCGGTGAGTTCGATATTCGAACGTCTCGCGGAAGAAAAAGAAGTGCTCCCGAATTTACCTACTTCGACTCACGAACGTGCAGTCAACTATTTGGAAGCCTCTTTGCGGGCTGGAGCTACTCATATTCGCACGCATGTCGATATTTATCCGGAAGTCGGACTTGCCAATCTGGAAGAGGTCCAACAAGCGCAGCAGCTGTTTGAAGGGAAGCTGTCCTATGAAATTGTCGCTTTCCCGCAGCATGGGTTATTGCGATCGGAAGCGGGCGATTTGACAAGGGAAGCGGTTCGCAGAGGGGCGACCATTGTCGGAGGCGTAGATCCGGCTACCGTCGATGGGGATATGGAAAGATCGCTGCAGCAAATGATGGAGATTGCCGTGGAAGGGAATGCCGGCGTCGATTTACACCTGCATGATGCCGATCAAGTCGGAATTGCTACCATCAAGCGATTAGCCGAGCTTACCCGGGAAGCTAGTCTTCAAGGAAAAGTCGCCGTCAGCCATGCATTCAGCCTGGGGGATATTCCGTCCGATCAAGCCGCCGAAATGGCCGATATGCTGGCGGAGGCCGGGATCACCATTATTACTAGCGTGCCGCTTGCCCGCAAATTCCCGCCTGTTCGCTTATTGCACGATCATGGCGTATCCGTCGCCGTCGGGTGCGATAATGTGTTCGATGTATGGTCTCCGTATGGCAATGGAGACATATTAGAGCGAGCAGGGCGGCTGGGGGAAATTTCGAGATGGGTAGATGAACGCTCCTTGGCGCGAACGCTTGGGTTTATTACTGGGGGCAAGACGCCGCTTGATGAAGAAGGACGGCGGGTTTGGCCTAAACCCGGCGATGAAGCAAGCATTGTGTTTGTTGACGCGACTTGTTCCGCAGAAACGATCGCAAGAAGATCAACACGCATCGCCACCATGTATAAAGGAAATATCGTTGCCGGCTCGTTGGAGTAGGTCAAGGATGCAATCGACCATTCGAGGGAATAATAGGCGGGATTTCATGAAACGAGGTACATCACATGGAAAACCGATGGATCATGATGATTCTGGAGTCTTTCGCCGGGGCTGTCGCTGCCTTTTTGTTTACGTGGATATTCATGTTTAAGGTTTCCAGGCCTCTGATCAAATGGGGTATTGGCCGTTTTACAAAACAGCTCATGAACGAGCGCTATGCGTCGAATATTTGGGAAATCGTCACGGCATTAACCCGAGTAAGCCCGATCAAAACCGTCGAAAACAGCTTGCGTGCTTCATCAGGCTCGATTATCGAAAGACCGTTTGGCAGCCACAAAAAATATTTGCATTTCGACGGACTGGTTTTTTCGCCTGCCCAGCTTGCAACTTTTCCTTCTCATGAAGACGTGGAGATCGACGTCACCGTTACGATCGGCCCCAAAGCGAAAAAACCTTTGACCTTGTCGATTCCTTTGATGGCGGCGGCGATGGGGTACGGCATCGGAGTAAGCGAAAAGGTAAAAATCGCGATAGCGAGAGGAACGGCGGCCGTAGGAACATCGACCAATACGGGGGAAGGCGGATTTTTGCCGGAAGAAAGGGCGAATGCCAAATATTTGATTTTGCAATACAATACGGGATATTGGTCGAAAACTCCGGAAATTCTGAGGCAAGCCGATGCCATCGAAATCCATTTCGGGCGCGGTGCTGTTGCGGGAACGGCAACCGTTATTCCTGCGAAAGAATTACAAGGCAGGGTGCGGGAGATCATGCAGCTGCCCGACAATGATGACCCGCTAGTTGTTCCGGCGCGCCACCGGGAAATCCATAAACCGGAGGACTTAAGAACGCTGGTAAACCATCTTCGAGAAGTGACCGGCGGCGTTCCGATCGGTGTCAAGCTGTGTCCCAGCGCGATACTGGAACAGGATCTGGACATCGCCATTCAGGCCGGCGTTGATTTTGTCAGCCTCGACGGAGGCCAAGGGGGAACCAAGGCGTCGGCTCCTTTATTGCAAGACGATTACGGTCTACCCACGATTTTTGCGCTTACGCGCGCGATTCATCATCTCGAGCGAAGAGGCGTCAAAAAATCGATCAGTCTACTGACGGGCGGGGGATACAAAACGCCGGGAGAATGCCTGAAAGCGTTGGCGCTTGGAGCCGACGCCGTGTATATGGGAACAGCGGTGTTATGGGCGATGACCCACGATCAAGTCGGGAAGGTTGTTCCATGGGAGCCTCCGACACAGCTCACTTATTACTCGGGGAGCCACGCGGATGAATTTAATGTGGAGGACGGCGCGAACATGTTGCAAAACTTCTTCATTTCGTATACGGAAGAAATGAAATTGGCAATTCGCGCGCTCGGAAAACGCTCATTAAGCCAAGTGAACGCATCCGACCTCGTTGCATTGAATGAGAGGACGGCCAAAGTAACCAAGGTGCCTTTAGCGTGGAAGTCGCGATAATCGCGGCTTTTTTTTTGCGATAAAGAAAGTTAAGTTCGATAAAGCGTTAAAGCGAAAGATAACTTTCTTTACCAAGAAAAGCTTCCTTTTACGCAGGGTCATTCATCGTGGAAAGGGCTCCGAATAGGAGCTTTTCTTTTTTTGCGCGCCTAGCCAAGCTAGACGCAACTAGCCGGTGCAAGTCCGGCCGAGGTAGGAGCCAAGTCGCCTCGTAGCTGACAGGCAACTGGTGAAGAGATTCTAAGGT
>NZ_JBVYOJ010000036.1:0-37522 GCF_056120465.1 Paenibacillus sp. sgz302148 | reverse complement strand
GCAAGCCGTTGTTCTCGCTCGCTTGGCGCAGCAGGTCGCGGATATGCTTGTCGAGATTCGCCGTAACCGTATCGGCGAAGTCCTTATACAGCGCCGTTAGGCGCGCTTCGATCTCCGCCGCCGTTTTCGCCCCGGCGAACAGCAAGCCGACCTTAAAGCCCGGCTTGCGGCTCTCCAAATATGCATGCGCCAGATCCCGCGTTTTCGCCGGGATGACGTTTGCATTATCGAGCAGATGCTCGATGTCCCGCTTGAGCTGCGTGAACAGCTCCTCCGGGCGGCGTCGCAGCTCGGACTCGCGCTCTTCCGCTTCCGCAAGCTCGGCGGACAACGCTTGTGCGGCTTCCGGCCCGCCGATCGTTTCGATCAGCTCCGTCTTCGCGGCCTCGTTCCTGGCGGCAAGCACCTTTTCGTGCTCGCCGATCAAATACCGGGCCGACTGCTGTACGCTGAACTCGCTTAACTCCCGAGTATGCTTCATTAATCCTTGCAGCACCCACAGTAGTTTATCGTATTCATTGTACGGATGGTCCGGCTGCTTCAAGGTCAAATACAAAATACCGCTCGGCTGCAGGTTCCATTGCTTGAATGCCGCCTCCACGCCCGCCTTGTATTCCTCGAAGCTGAGCTCGCTCGCGCGATGCTTGTCGATTTGGTTCACGATCAAATAAAGCGGCTTGCCCCAATCGAGCAGCCGCTTTGCAAAAGCAAAATTCATTTCCGACTGCACATGATTGTAATCCATAACGTAAAACACGACATCCGCCAGATGGAGCGCCGATTCCGTCGACATCATATGGGCGTCGTCGGTCGAGTCCACGCCCGGCGTGTCCAGCAACGCGGCATGATCGCCGAGCAGCGGGATCGGGTAATAAATATCGATGGATTCGATGAATTCTCCGTTTTTGCAATAACTCGAAAGCTCCGCGATCGGCACTTCCGCCTGCGTCAGGCCGCCGGCCACTTTCTGCTTCACGACGGCTTTCTCCTTGCCGTTATGAATCGCCACGATATTGGCGCTTGTCGGAATCGGGCTCGAAGGCAGCAGCTGCGTGCCGCATAGCTTGTTGATCAAGCTTGATTTGCCTGCCGAGAAATGTCCGCAAAAAGCAATATACATTTGCTCCGAAGCCAGCTTATCGACCAGCTGCCCGAGCTTCGACGCCTGGACTTCGTCGCCTGCGCGCGCCGTTAGTTCTCTTATACGTTCCAGCCCATCCGCCATGGCGGTTGAACTGCCGCTTGACATCACTTTCATTCCTCTGCTCCCCCATATCTGTACCCCAAAAAGCGAAGCGGATCTTCATAGTCTATTCCAATTTTCTTTTCGAGGACCCTATAACTTACGACAAATAACAACAAAAAAAACCGAGTAACTCGGTTTCTAGTGTACCACACTTTCTTTTTCCGGAATAAGTATTTCAAAAACTTTTCCGTGCTGCAAAATGACGATATCGCTATCTTTCACCTTCATGACGACGACTTCAAGCTTCGCGCGCATTTTGTCCAAGTAGTTCTCGGGCACTTCGCCGGATTCGCTAACCGTGATGCCTTCGATGACGGTTTCTTCGTTTTCTTTTAGCTGGGTGCTCATGATTTGCTCGAATATGTCGGAAAACTGCTCGAAATTGTTCGTATATACGGAAATGCATTTCATTTTAAATCCCATCCTTATCCTGTCTCATAATTGTCTGTTAGCTTGTTTTAGTTTTGGTTTTTACGCTCGATTTCATACGTTTTTTTCCTTCTTTGCATACCGTTACTAACGGGCAAAGCTCGCATTTCGGATTTTGCGCCTTGCAATGGTAGCGTCCGAAGAAGATGAGCCGGTGATGCGTAATTGTCCATTCGTCTTGAGGGACAAGCTTCATCAGCTTCTTCTCCACCTCGAGTACGGTATCGTCCGGCATTGCGGCGCCAAGCCGTTTGGAGACGCGTTCGACATGCGTATCGACGGCGATGGCGGGAACGCCGAATGCATTCGACATGACAACATTTGCCGTCTTGCGTCCTACCCCAGGCAGTTCGACGAGCTGTTCGTGCCGTTCGGGCACTTGTCCGTCATGCAGGTCGATCAGCATCCGGCATAGCTTCTGTATGTTACTTGCTTTATTCCGAAATAAACCGATCCGGCGGATATCGTTTTCGAGTTCCTCCAGAGGCACCGCCAAATAATCCTCCGGCGTCTTATATTTCTTAAACAAGTCGGCTGTCACCTTGTTGACGGTTTCGTCCGTACATTGCGCCGATAGCAGTACCGCGATCGTAAGCTCAAAAGGATTCGCATGATTTAGCTCACAATGCGCATCGGGAAACATTTCGCCTACCGTATCGAGTATATGACGCATTTGCGATCGGTTCATGCCGGGCTTCACTTCCTTTGAAAAATCATACGAGTTTCAGTGTAACGAATATACGGCGATTAATCAATGCTTACGACGCAGAAAAACCGAAACTTTTTTCGCAAAATAATCAAAATGACAAAAAACCGTCGAGAACGGAACAGCCTGTCCTATTCTTTGACGGTTTTTGCAGGTTAAAGGTTTCAGTTTTTTTCGAGTTCGATAACTTTATTCTTATAAATATATAACGTGATCCGGTCTCCGTCCTTCAGCGAATTGATGCCGATCAAGCCTTCGCCTTGATGAATGTAGACGTTCGACGCCAGCTTGTACGTAGGAGTCGCCTCCGTTAACGTCGATTTGCGTACGCTAACCTCGTTCAATTGCGAGTTGTACTGCCAGAATGTTTTGGTCAAGGCCGGAATGACCGTCAGCACTTGATTAAGCTCGGCATCCTTCCTCCATTCGATCCGGTCTCCCGAGGCGAGTCCTAGCAGGTTGTTGCTCGCGGAGCCGTTGCGAATCACCTTATAGTTTCCGCTCAATGTCAGCGTCGACTGTACGCCGGAAAATTCACGAACCGTTATTTTGCCGGCTGATGTGTCAACCCCCGTGACCGTGCCGCGGGATACGTTAACCCGTACGATCGAGGAAGGCGTTTTTCCGAGCAGCGATACGTTGACGAATTGCTCTGGCGCAAGATCGCCGAACGCAAGATTGTCGTTATTCTCCGTTGTGATCGGCGTCGTTGTACCAACCGTAACATCGTAGCTAACGCCCGACTCGTCGCGGATCGTCAGCTTGCGGGTCAGTGCGTCGCGAGCGACGACTTCGAACTGCTGCGTTTTCTTCACCTGGATTTGGATCACGCGGTCCTGCGCAGCATTCAATACGGCACGAATGGAATCGCCGGTTTTCAGGTCGTTCAGGCTTCCCGTTGTTTTGCCGAATACTTCGACGGACGGGCTAGATAACGTCAGATTCACCGTTTGGTTGTCGTTCGTCACCAGCGTAATGCTGTTCGATGCCGAATTATAGCTCGACAAAGTGCCGTCGTATCGATTAGCGATTTGAATCGAGATCACTTTATCGCCAACGAAGGTGATATTGATTTTTTTGCTCTTCGTAAAATAAGCGGCAGCTGCATCCAGCGTTAAAGCCGTGCCGTCAAGGTCGATTTTGGTCGTAGGCTTCAATTCCAGGACGGCCGCCGATTTCCCCGTTGGATCTTTGAACGTCAGCAGCTTCGACTCGACGTCATACGAGACGACGGTCGCCCGATTGTACGTTTCCACCTTGCGATTGGATACGGCGATCGCCACGATCCTCTTCTCGTCGTTGACTGTAAGCGTGAGCTGATCGCCTACTTGCAGGTCGTCCAGCGTTGCAGTTTTTAAACCTTCGATCGAAACGGAATAAGAATCGGCCAGTGTCCGGATTTCGTTCACGATGCCGTCTTTTTTGAACAGAATCGTTCTTTCGTCGGCAATGACGGAACGCAGCTCGCCTTTCTCCGTACGGAAGCCGGTCTTCGTAATGACGACCGAAGTAAGCGCATTGTCCTTGATCTCGTAAGCAACCGTGTCGCCGACAACGATATCCGTCAGCTTGATCATTTTGCCTTCAATATCGCGAATTTGCGTATCGTCGGTAACCGTAATCGTTTCGGCAGCGCCCGTCGTTTTATCGGAGAGCTCGATCGATCTTGCGGCGGCGTTTGTCGTTTTGACGATGCCTTCGCCGGTTTTGTTCAGCGGCACTTGCTTCACGGCGATACTTTGCACCTTCGGATCGGTGGCGAACTTGTCGCGTTTGATTTCGATCTGACTGTTCGGCACAAGCGCGCTCAAGCTGGAGCCGCCGCCGTTCATGTCGATCACCTTGACCGCCGGGTCAAAGAAATAATCGACGTAGTTGTCGTTCACCAGCATCGTCATTTTGTACAGGTTCGGATAAACCTTGATCAGCTTGCCTTCAATCGATTCCAGTTGCGGCTGCTCGTCAGTAATCTCGACATAACCGGCGCTGCCCTGATTCTCGATGACGGTCACCTTGATATACGGCTTCAGCTCGGTAAAATCAATTGGCGTTTCGGTTTTGTATGTATAATAGTTCGTATTCGATTGCAGTGCGAATTCGCGTACTTGGCCGTTATCCGCCCGCACCTTCAGCAGCTGCGGTGTCAACTCGGTAATGACGCCCCTAGTTTCGTTCTGTAGCGGAACGTCCGACAGCGAAACGGCGCGGCTGATTAACGTCGCGATTTGCGCGCGGTTCATCTTGCCTGTCGGCACAACCGTATCCGTCGTCATCCCCTTGATCAGCTCGAGGTTCAACGCTACGTTGATATAGCCTAAAGCCTTCTTGTCGATTTGCCCGTTATCCTTGAACGTCGTCGGCTGATTCATCAGCTTGATCGCCTCATCCTGCTTGCCCAGCGCGCGGACGATCACCTTCGCCACCCATTCTCGGGTTGCGATCCGGTCTCCCCAAGCCGTAAGATCGTTACCCGACGTCGTCATTTCCTCTTCCTTGTCGAGTAGATTTTTCGAGAAAGCGAGAACGACATACGGTTTTGCCGTATTGCTTACCTTGAAATTCGACGGAAACACGACCGTCGTATTTTTATCAATCTCGTTCTCCAGCCCCATCATGCGAATCGCCATAATAACGACGTCTTGTTGTTTGACATATTGGGAAGGGTTGAACAATCCCTTTTCGCCTTTGATAATGCCAAGCAAAGACAGCTTGGAAATATACTTCTCCGCCCAATGCCCTGCCTTCACGTCGGTAAACGGTGTGCGGGGCTTCAGCGCTTGGGTTGTATTCGATGTCGTTCCGGTCGCATTTGATGTTGTTCCGGTTGTTTTCGTTCCGCCTGCCGATCCTCCGACTTCCGCAGCGTAAGCGGCATTGCCTCCAATCAGCGTGGAAACAAGTACGAGGGCAGCAGCTTTCTTCAATGCTGCTTGTTTGCGTTTCGGTTTCATGACTAATCTCCTCTCTCTCTGAAAGCAACGGGTTATTTGATTTCCAGATATGCCTTTAACCCGCTGACAATAGAATTCGCCATATTATATTGAAAATCCTCTTTAAACATCGCGGCTTCGTCGATGGCATTCGACAAAAATCCCGATTCGATCAGGATGGCGGGCATCGTCGTGTTCTTGATGACCCGGAAGTTCGCTTGCTTAACGTTGCGATTCGGTAACCCTGTGCCTTGCATGATGTATTGATGAATAAAGTCCGCGAACGGCTTGCTTTCCGGTCGGCAATAATACGTTTCGGTCCCCCGCACGGCGGCTGAAGCAGACACATTGCCGTGAATCGAAATAAACAAATCGGCCTTGGCGTCGTTGGCGATTTTGACGCGGTCGTCGAGCTCGTAGAACGTGTCGTCCGAGCGGGTCATAATCACTTCCACGTTCGGCACTTGGCTGAGCAGTTCGTTGATTTTGGTCGCCACGGCCAGATTGAAGTTTTTCTCCCACTTCTTCGTAATCGTAGGCGCTCCCGGGTCTTTGCCCCCATGTCCGGCATCGATGACGATCTTATATTTGTGATTCGCATTCGGATCGGTTGCCGGATCTGTCGAAGGGTCTGTCGGCGGATTCGTCGACGGGTCGGTTGTCGGGTCCGTTGACGGATCCGGTACAGGCACCGTCACGAGTGCAGGATCGGTAGTGATGATCAACTGGTTCGACGAATCGTTCGCTTCGACCGAATAGCTGCTGTTCGACTTCAAATCGACGACAACGCGGATCGTAGACGGCGTATCGGTATATAACGAATAGCGGATTTTGTTGACGTATGTATCGCCCGTTACGCTCACTTCGCCGGCCTGTTTGACTTTCGGATCGGACATCGAAGCGCCGTTAAATATGTCCCCGAATTTGCTGTAAGGCAGGTCTACGACAAGACGGTCCGGATTTGTTAACATAAAGGGCTTGTCCGTCTTGATAGGACCGTCCCCCTGAATCGTGATTCTGCCTTGCTCGAATGCGATCGATTGAATCCGTTTCATCGGATCCGCGGCAGGATCGGTCGGTTGCTCAGTCCCGTTTCCTTCGCCTGTCGCCGGCGGCGTCGTCCCTGTGCTGCCGTCACCGGGCTGAACCGTACCGGTTCCATCGCCGCTTGAGGAGCCGCTTCCGTTGTCCGCCGGAGTCGACCCTCCGTTTCCTTCATTCGAAGAACCCGGATCCGGCTTTGATCCTCCGCTTACCGGAGGCTTCGACTCCTCAACCGGTTTGTATACAAAAACCGACTTGGTCGGACCGTCCCAGGAAACGAGCGCCCCCAGTTGTTCGCCGACAAAACGGAGCGGAATATAGGTATTCCCTTTCACCTCCATCGGAGGTTGTTCCAATACGAATGTTTTTCCGTTGACGGCAGCTTTCTTCTGATTAACCGTCAATTGAATCGTCTTGGATTGCTTGCTGACGGTAACCGTTTTCTTCTTGCCGTTCCAGTCGACCTGGGAGCCCAGTCCTTCGGCAATGATGCGAAGCGGAACAAGCGTCTTGTTGTTCACGATCATCGGCTTCACTTTGGAATCCATCATTCTGCCGTCCAAATACAACTTCGTTTCGACTGTTTTCGATGCCGCAGAAGCCATTACAGGCACCATCGTAAAAATTAGCGACATCATCAAAACTAGCACTGCGACTTTCTTCATCTTCCACCTCACGGCACGCCAAATATATGTATGGTAACGCAGCGATTCATCTTCGGTTCAAGGGAATGCAAACAAGTTGTGGTGAAGACAAAATACACTGCGGTTCGACTGCTTGCGACGATATATTAGACGCAACCCGACAGGAAAAAGTTGCGAGTTTAATAGAATTGACATTTTGCAAAAAAAGCGTTATAGAAGACACTCCAAATGAAAAAAACAAACCAGCCTGACACCGATTTGCGTGTGTAGACTGGTTTGTTTCTTACAAGAATTCAATATGATATAAGGCAAAATTATTTCGCTGCGCGTTTCGCTTCGAATGCCGCGATTTTGTCTTCGTGCTGCAGCGTCAAGCCGATATCGTCGAGACCGAGCAGCAGGAATTGGCGGCGGTGCTCGTCAAGATCGAAGCTGATAGACAGCCCTTGGCCGTCTGTGATCGTTTTGGCTTCCAGATCAACCGTCAGCTTGTAGCCATCGTTGTTCGCCGTACGTTGGAACAGGTCTTCGACTTGTTCTTCGGACAGCTTGATCGGCAGTATGCCGTTTTTGAAGCAGTTGTTGTAGAAAATATCCGCGAACGACGGCGCGATTACCACTTTGAAGCCGTAGTCCATAATCGCCCAAGGCGCATGCTCGCGGGACGATCCGCATCCGAAGTTGGCGCGGGAGATCAGAACCTCCGCTCCTGCGTAGCGCGGTTTGTTCATTTCGAAATTCGGGTTCACGTTGCCGCTTTCGTCAAAACGCCATTCGAAAAACAAAAATTGTCCGAAGCCGGTCCGTTCGATCCGCTTCAAAAATTGTTTCGGAATGATCGCATCCGTGTCGACGTTCACGCGGTCTACAGGAGCAACAAGCCCTGTCAGCTGTTTAAATGGTTGCATCGGATAAATCCCCTCTCTATGTGATTCGGTTTAGTTCATAACCGGCGCTTTGAATTCCCAATCACGCACATCGTGGAAACGGCCTTTAATTGCCGCAGCCGCAGCCATTGCAGGCGAAACGAGATGCGTCCGTCCGCCGCGGCCTTGACGGCCTTCGAAGTTGCGGTTCGATGTCGAAGCGCAGCGCTCGCCCGGCTTCAATACGTCAGGGTTCATTGCGAGACACATGCTGCAGCCCGCGTCGCGCCATTCGAATCCGGCTTCGGTGAAAATTTGGTCAAGCCCTTCTTTTTCCGCTTGCAGCTTCACGCGTCCGGAACCCGGTACGACGATCGCCGTCACGTTAGGCGAAACTTTGTAGCCGCGAGCTACGGCAGCGGCCGCACGAAGGTCTTCGATCCGGCCGTTCGTGCAAGAGCCGATAAATACATAATCGATCGGCACTTCCGTCATTGGCGTTCCCGGCTTCAAATCCATATATTCAAGCGCTTTTTCAGCCGCTTTGCGTTCGTTTTCGGTCGTAAAGCTTTGCGGATCCGGAACGGAAGCGGTAATGTCGGTACCCATGCCCGGGCTAGTTCCCCAAGTCACTTGCGGCACAAGGCTGTCCGTATCGAACTCGATGCGGGTATCGTATACCGCGCCTTCGTCGGTAACGAGCTTCTTCCACTCCGCTACGGCTTCGTCGAATGCAGCGCCTTGAGGCACATAATCGCGTCCGCGCAAATATTCGAACGTCGTTTCGTCCGGAGCGATCAGGCCTGCTCTTGCTCCGGCTTCGATCGACATGTTGCAAACCGTCATCCGCTCTTCCATCGTCAGCTGGCGGATCGCTTCCCCGGTATATTCAACGACATAACCGGTAGCAAAATCGGTGCCATGCGCCGCGATAACGCCAAGGATCATGTCCTTAGCCGTGATTCCCGGTTTTCTTGCGCCTTTGAAATGAATTTCCATCGTCTTGGAAGGCGCCTGCTGCAAGCATTGCGTTGCGAGCACGTGCTCGACTTCGCTCGTGCCGATACCGAATGCGAGCGCTCCGAACGCGCCGTGCGTCGACGTATGGCTGTCGCCGCAAACGATCGTTTTGCCCGGGTGCGTCAGGCCGACTTCCGGTCCCATAACGTGAACGACACCTTGATCGATATGGTTCAGGTCGAACAATTTCACGCCGAAATCCGCGCAGTTTTTCGAAAGCGTATCGATTTGCTGCTTCGAGATCGGGTCGGTAATGTTGAAGCGGTCTTTCGTCGGCACGTTGTGGTCCATCGTCGCGAACGTCAATTCCGGACGGCGCACTTTGCGGTTGCTGAGGCGCAAGCCTTCGAACGCCTGCGGGGAAGTTACTTCGTGAACCAGGTGCAAATCGATATAGATGATGCCCGGTTTGCCCGGCTCCTGATGGATTACGTGGTTGTCCCAAATTTTTTCGTACATTGTTTTCGCCATTTCAGTCACCTCTGCGATTGGTTTTACTTGCAATCATCTTAACATTTCTTTCTTCATTGTTCCAAGATATAATATCTATAGGGTTGATAGGTAAACACAATAAGATGTCACAGAAAGCAGGAAAACCGATGGAAATCCGCCAATTGCAATACGCCATTCAAATCGCCAAGGAGAAAAATTTCTCCCGCGCCGCGGAAAAGCTGCACATCGCCCAGCCTTCCCTCAGCCAGCAGCTGTCCAAGCTGGAGAAGGAAATCGGCGTCCTGCTGTTTCAGCGAACGACGAACTCCGTTGAGCTGACGCATGCCGGTTCGGCGTTCGTGGAGCAAGCGCAGAAGATCGTCGATGCGGTCGAGCAGCTCAAGAAAGAGATGGCCGACATATCCCAGATGCGCAAAGGCAAGCTTATCGTCGGCAGCCTGCCGATCACCGGGTCGCATATATTGCCTCTGGTGCTGCCGGTGTTTCAGGCGCAATATCCGGACATCGAAATCGTCCTCGTCGAAGAAACGACGGCCAATCTGGAGCATTTGACGGCGAGCGGGCAAACCGACATCAGCTTGTTGTCGCTTCCGCTCATCGAACAGTCGCTGACGTACCAAACGATCATCGAGGAAGAGATCGGCCTTGCCGTTCCGCCGCAGCATCCGCTGGCCGCCCTGCATGCTTCCGGAGAACAGGACGAGCCCTTACAAATAAGTCACTTAAAGGACGAACCGTTCATCGTGCTGAAAAGAGGACAAGGCTTCCGGCAAATCGCGCTGGAATTGTGCGAAAAGGCAGGTTTCTCGCCGCGCATCGTTTTCGAGAGCAGCAATATCGAGACGGTCCAGTCGCTCGTCGCAGCCGGCATGGGCATCGCATTCGTGCCGCAAATGCTCACGCGTCCGAAATGGAGCGCGCAAGCGCCGGTTTACCTTTCGTTCGGCGAACCCAAACCGTCCCGAACACTCGTCATCGCATATCGTAACGGCCGCTATCTTTCAAAAGCGGCGGAAGCTTTTATCGCAACGTTGAAGGCGGTCTTTCATAAAGACAACGGCTCCTCCGCTTAATCGCGAGGAGCCGTTCGACTTTATCCGAGCCAGCCGTTCTTCTCGGCGATCGCAAGCGCGTCGATCCGATTTTTGGCGTCCAGCTTCTGCAGTATTTCCGAAATATAATTGCGTACCGTTCCGTTCGACAGAAACAATTCCTTGGCGATTTCATTCGCCGACTGACCTTGGCCGACCAGCCTCAAAATCTCTTTCTCCCGCTCCGTAAGCGGATTCTCCGCTTCCCAAAACGACAGCGACAGCTCCGGGCTCACCGCTTTGCCGCCTTGGTGAACCTTCCGCAGCGCTTCGGCCAGATCATCCACCGGCGAATCCTTGAGCAAGAAGCCGCGAACGCCCGCGCGCATGGCCCGCTGAAAATATCCCGAGCGGGAAAATGTCGTCAAAATGACGACGCGGCATGGATGCTTCATCTCTTTAAGCCGCTCTGCAACGTCAAGCCCCGTCATGTTCGGCATCTCAATGTCCATAATGCATATGTCCGGCTCTAGCTGGACGATCATTTGCAGCGCCTGCGATCCGTTTTCGGCTTGTCCGATAACCTCGATGTCATCCTCCAAATCGAGCAGCGAGCTTAACGCTCCAAGCAGCATTCGCTGGTCTTCCGCGATGATTACTTTCATTTGCTTACCCCCTCAGAACCTTGATGTTTCACGATACGCGGCACGGTAATGACAACCTCCGTCCCTTGTCCTTGGGACGAATGGAAGGCGAGCTTGCCTTCGATCAACTCCAGCCGCTCCTTCATGCCGAGCAGCCCTCTGCCGGAAGACTGCGCTTTCGGCGCCGCATCGTCGTTTTCACATGCCGCGCCTGAACCGTCATCGCGTATCGTCATCGTCAATTGCTCCGGCTCGTCTTTCAATTCGACGATACAGCTTGTCGCGCCACTGTGCTTGATGACGTTCGTTACCGCTTCGCGCAAGCACATGCCGAGAATGTTCTGGGTTAGCGGTGGGATCTGCAAACGATTCACATCGCCTTGAACGGTAAATTTGATCGAGGCAGCCGACAAGATTTGTTCCGTTTGACGGATTTCGTCGCCGATCGATACCGAACTGATCTCCATGACAAGCTCACGCAATTGCTTGAGCGCAGCGCGCGCCGTCGTTTGAATATCTTTAATCTCGTGCGCGACACGTTCCGGCTTTTTATGGATCAGCTTTTCCGCCAATTCGCTTTTGAGCGCGATCAGCGATAGCGTATGGCCCAGCGTATCGTGCAAATCCCGAGATATGCGCTGCCTCTCCTCGTTTTTCACGAGACGGGCGATTTCTTCATTCGCAATGCTCAGCTTTGTTTTTAACTCGTTAGATTTCATCCCGGCTCGAATGAAAAACGGCATCGCAAACATGATGATGACGGCCGGAATAAAGCTAACCAACGACGTTTCGTTAAATTCATCGAAATAATACGTGACCACGGCGATCAATAGACCGGACATCCCGGCATAGGAAATCATCATTTCATATTTGTTGCGAAGCTTGCCCATGATGGGCGCCATAAAAAACGACATGAACCAAAAACCCGAGTCGTAATGCAGCGTAAAATAACAAATGATCGCCTGCATCAACAAAATGTTAATCACCCTGAGGCGGTCGTCCCAAAAGCTGCGCAAATAGAAAACGACAAAGACGGCCAATAAACCGAATCCGATACACATTTGCAGGACGGGTTCGTGAATGAGCATAAATAAGGGATAGGCCAGATAGACAAGCCAAATTAATTGAAAAAATTGGGCTTTCCGAGAAAATAGAATATCCGCGTTTGTTTTTGACATTTTACATTCACCGATCATCTTTCCATGAATATAGATTCGTTCTTTTATAGACTAACGTTTTCCGTTGTGAACGCAAAGACATGAACGTCATCATTTGCACATGACAAATGTCATATGCCGACCGATGAACCTATATAAATAAACGGCAGCTGAATGCTACCGTTATCTTCAATATTATAGAATTTTAATACAATGAAGGACGCCGGTCTTCAAAAATCGGAATCGTCTTCCTCACCTTATCGACAACCGACAAATCAATTTCCGCCGTTATCGTTTGCTCCTCTTCGCCGCCTTCCGCAATGACCTCGCCCCAAGGGTCGATGACCATCGAATGGCCGAAAAAGTTCGTCGTTCCGCTCGTCCCTACCCGATTGCAAGAAACGACATACATTTGATTTTCGATCGCGCGCGCCATGAGCAGCGTTCGCCAATGATGAAGCCGCGGATGCGGCCACTCCGCAGGCACGAACATTACTTTCGCCCCGCCGAGCGCCAGTTTGCGGGCCAATTCCGGAAAACGGATATCGTAGCAGATCATCATACCCGCCGGAATGCCGTCAATGGACAATTGCCCGAGCTGATCGCCGCTCTCCAAGTACTTCTCTTCATCCATCAGCCGGAACAAATGAATTTTCGAATATTCCGCTATATCGTTTCCGTCGCGGTCAAAAGCAATTATCGTATTGCGAACGCCCTCACCCTTCTTCTCCGCGATCGAGCCCGCAATGACGTTCACCCGATGACGCCGGCAAAATTCGGAAACAAAAGCTTTTGTCCGCTGCCCGTCAGCATCGGCAAGATCGTGAATTTCCGTTAACGCGTAGCCGGTGTTCCACATTTCCGGAAAAATAATGACGTCCGGCTTATCGTTCGAAGCGATGGCTTCGTTGAGCTTTCGTTCCAGGTTGGCAAAATTCGTATCGGGTTCGCCGATGGCGATGTCCATTTGCAATATCGTAATGCGCAGACGCTGCTCTGTCATTTGAAGACCTCCACATCATAAGCCGTTTGCCGGAGCAAGAATCGTCTCCGTCTCGGCTGTATCCTTATTCTACTTATCATACCGCCTCATGGAACGGTGTCAAGATGGGTACATTAACGGCATGAAAAACCATTATGCTGCAAAAGGAGCCTTCACCATGCATAAATTTCCGTTTCGGGCGGTTGCGGTTTGTTTAAGCTGCTTCATCGCTCTTGCCGCATTCGCTTCCGTAGCCTCCGCCGATTTACCGGAGCAGCAAGTGCAAATTTATGATGTCGCCCAGAAACAAGTGGTCAAAAAACTGGACAATACCGAAGCGATCCAAAAGGAAGCGTTGGGCTGGTTAACATCGATACAGGGCGTTGCGCCGCAAATGCAGCTTGACCCGAAATGCGGATTCGTATACCGCGTGCCTTTCAAGTCCCCGGTGCCCGTAACTTTTTCGTCGATTTCCGGTACGGTAACCGAAGTGTTTTTGTTCCATTGCGAGAGCCGCAAGCCGATGCTTCTCATTTTCGTCGACCGCAAGCCTCATTTGCTGCAGTTCCAGCGCGACGTCGCTCCGTTCCTGAAGCTGGTCGGTTCCGTGCGATAACCTTCAATCCCTATCGGGAATACATTCATTGCGCTCTATACATCGTCCGCAAATCGTGCTACATTAATGCTATTGCACGGAGGATAAACGTAAGCGCCGCCCCTTCGGCGCAGTCGTTTACCGGAGAAATATAAGCCAAGTAAAGATTTGAAACTTACTTTCTTATATTCAGAAAAGACCGGACGAAGCGGAGTGAAGTACATCATGCACCAAATCAAATCGAACTGGGCGGTTCAACCCGCCGAACGGATGAAGGGTTTGCCGACGCAGTTTTTTGCGACCCTCGTACGCAAAGCCAATGAAGCCATCGCAGCGGGCCGCGATGTGATCAATCTGGGTCAAGGCAATCCCGACCTGCCGACACCGCCCCACATCGTGGAATCGCTGCAGCAAGCCGCGACCAACCCGCTGTATCATAAATACCCGCCTTTCAGCGGTTTCAAGTTCTTGAAGGAAGCCGTAGCACAGCGTTACTTGGAGGACTATGGCGTTACGGTCGATCCCGAGACGGAGGTCGCCGTGCTGTTCGGCGGCAAAACCGGTCTGATCGAGATCAGCCAATGCCTATTGAACCCGGGCGACGTATGCCTCGTTCCGGATCCGGGTTATCCGGATTATTGGTCCGGCGTCGCGCTCTCGGGCGCCACGATGTCGTTCATGCCGCTGACGGAGGCGAACGGCTTCCTTCCGGATTACGCCAGCTTGCAGGCATCGGACGTCGATAAGGCGAAACTGATGTTCATCAATTATCCGAACAATCCGACCGGGGCTACGGCACCGCTCTCCTTCTATGAAGAAACGGTGCGATTTGCGGCCAAACACGGCATCGTCGTTGCAAGCGATTTTGCATATGGGGCCATCGGCTTCGACGGCAACCGACCGGTCAGCTTCCTGCAGCAGCCGGGAGCCAAAGAAGTCGGCGTCGAGTTCTATACGTTGTCCAAAACGTATAATATGGCGGGATGGCGTGTTGGCTTCGCCATCGGCAATGCGGAGATCGTCCGCCTGATCAATCTGATCCAGGATCATTATTACTGCAGCCTGTTCGGCGGCATTCAAGAAGCGGCGGCAACGGCACTGACGGGCTCTCAGGATTGCGTCCGGCAGCTTGTCGCCACATACGAAGGACGCCGAAACGCCTTTTACGCGGCGCTTGCCAAGTTCGGCTGGGAGGCGAAGCCTAGCGCCGGTTCGTTCTTTACCTGGCTGCCCGTGCCGAAAGGCTATAGCTCGGCCTCGTTCGCGGATCTGCTGCTGCAGAAAGCCGACGTCGTCGTCGCTCCCGGCATCGGCTTCGGCCAGCACGGTGAAGGATTCGTCCGGGTCGGGCTGCTCGCACCGGAATCGCGCTTGGAAGAAGCCGCTTCACGAATCGGCAAGCTTGGATTATTCGGCTAAGTGAGGCTGTAAAACGAACACCCGCATTCACAAAATGATTTTGTGTGCGGGTGTTTTTTACTTATATCGTAATCAGCTGTATATTAACTGGTGACGTATTCTTAAGCTACGCAGCCCCAGCTACGCCAGACGCAGCTTCGCAACGAGCGGCACATGATCGGATACGATTTTGGGAACGATTTCAGCATCGGTTATTGTAAAATGCGAGGAGGAGAATATATAGTCAATGCGGTCCGTCGGCTCATCCTTCATCGTAGGACTTGAGCCGTCACGCGGGATAATACATGTCGGCTGATCGCCCAGACCGGCCGATTCGAGCACGTCAGTCCAACGCTCTTTGAACCGGGCTATGACAGCAGACGACGGCAGTGCATTCATGTCGCCGACAAAAATGGTCGGAATATTACCGGAACCGATCTTGCGCAGGACGTCTTCGGACTGAACGGCGCGTTCTTCCTCAGAAAGCCCAAGGTGCGTCGTGCAGAAGCGAATCGTCGTCCCATCTACGTCGACATGCGCCTCCAGCAAACCGCGAGGCTCCAGTCCGTCCTCCTCCATCCCGGGCGGAACCGGAAGCCGCACGTTGCGCCGGAATACGATTGGGTATGCACTTAATATAAGCGTGCCGTACTCGGCAACATCCGGATTTTGAACCGTCGAGACTTGGGCAATATCATCCTGACGTAACAGCCGCGGAATCCCGGACTCGATGACCAAGTTTGCGCCGTATGTATAATGCATGCCGAGCCGTTCGGCCAGCTCCGCAGCCTGGTCCGCCATTCCGCTTCGTTCCATGAACCGGTCCACCTCTTGGATCCCGACTAATTCAGCCCCTGTTTCGCGTATAACTTCAGCAATGCGGCTGACGTCGATCACGCCGTCGAGTCCATACGCATGCAAAATATTATAGGACAGGACGACCAGCTCTTTTTTCCCCATAACCAAACCTCCCTTGACTTCACTATCAAATCCATGATACATTGGCTTGCAATGCTTTACAACTACAATACACTATGCTATTCTAATAAGAATTCAACACCATTTTTTCGAAACGTGATGATGGGACTAGTAAGCAATATACGCTGCGCGCAGAGAGTAAATTACTTGGGAAACCATGGCTGAAATAATTTACCGCAGGCGAATGCCGAACCCACCCCGGAACGGCCAACGACGAGTTGGACAGCGCCTCTGTTACAGGCATGCAAGATGGGCGAACGCAATCGTTCGCCAATTAAAGGTGGTACCGCGGAAGCCAAACTTTCGTCCTTGACAGGACGGGAGTTTTTTTGTTTTTCCTTATACTTTTGCCATGTTAGGAAGTGAACTTATGCGGCGCATCGTCGTCAAAATCGGCAGCAGCTCCCTTACTTCGGACGAAGGGGGACTGAACCGGGACAAAATCGCTTTTTTCGCCAATGAACTCGCGGCTCTGCATGAATCGGGCACGCAAACGCTGCTCGTCACATCGGGTGCGGTCGCGGCCGGATTCCGTCAAATCGGATATCCTTCGCGGCCCAAAAACGTACATGAAAAACAAGCGGCCGCAGCCGTAGGGCAAGCGCTGCTGATGCAAGCTTATAATGAAGCCTTTGCCGTGCACGGCAAAGTCGTTGCGCAGATCCTGCTCACCCGCTCCGATTTTTCGAATCGCAAGCGGGTGCAAAACGCCATGATGGCGATCGACGAATTGCTGAACTGCGGCGTCATTCCGATCATCAACGAAAACGACACCGTCGCCGTCGACGAAATCAAATTCGGCGACAACGATACGTTGTCCGCGCTCGTCGCCAATCTGGTCAAAGCGCAGCGGCTCGTCATCATTACGGATACCGACGGCTTGTACACCGACGATCCGCGCAAAAATCCGGACGCCGTCCGCATCGACCGGGTTGAGCATATTACCGAGGAGCTGTACCGGATCGCGGGAGGCGCAGGCTCGTCGGTCGGTACCGGAGGCATGCGCTCCAAAGTGGAGGCTTCCCGCATCGCGATGCGCGGCGGCATTCCCGTATTCGTCGGACGCGTCGCAGAGGACGGCGATTTGGCCGCTGCCGTTGAAGAGACCGGCAAAGGCACTTATTTTGACACATTGCTGCATACGCTGCCGATGAAGAAGCAATGGGTCGGCTTCCACTCGCTGCCCCAAGGCAGGGTCATCGTCGACAGCGGCGCAGAATCGGCGCTTCGCTCCGGAGGCAAGAGCCTGCTCCCCGTCGGGATCAGGGAGGTCGAAGGCGATTTTCACCCCGGTGACGTGATCGAGGTGCTGAACCCGGATCGTCAGACGATCGGACGAGGAGTTGTCAATTACACCTCGTGGCAAATCAAGGCCGTTGCCGGTCTTTCGACTGAAGAGGTGCAAAAGCGTGTGGATGTACACCGGATCGAAGTGATACACCGTGACGAATGGGTCACTTTAATGCAATAACATTTCAAAGCACAATCAATCAAGGTTGAGGAGGAACTGTTCATGAGTGAAGTAAAACAAAAAGCGGCGCTGGCCAAAGAAACGACCGGCGTCTTGAACAAATTGACGACCGCCCAGAAGAACGAAGCGCTGCTGGCCATGGCCGATGCGCTTGTTGCGAACGGGCAGTCGATTATCGCCGCCAACGAAATCGACTTGGCGCGCGGCAGAGAGAACGGCACAAGCTCCTCCCTGCTCGACCGTCTGGCACTGAACGAGAAGCGGATCGAGGCGATGGCGGAAGGACTGCGCCAAATCGTGGAGCTGCCCGACCCTGTCGGCGACACGCTGGAACGATTCGAGCGGCCGAACGGGCTCAAGATCGTCAAGAAACGCGTGCCGATCGGCGTCATCGGCATCATCTACGAAGCGCGCCCGAACGTAACGGTAGATGCCGCGGGTTTATGCCTCAAAACCGGCAATGCGGTCGTGCTGCGAGGCGGCTCCGCCGCGCTCGAATCGAACCGACGCATTATCGAGGTGCTGCATGAGGCGATGGAAGCGACGGCCGTACCTATGAACGCGCTGCAAATCATCGCCGATCCAAGCCGTGCTTCGGTGGACGAGATGCTCAAGCTGAACGGCTTGATCGACGTGCTCATTCCGCGCGGCGGCCACTCGCTTATCCAGAACGTCGTGCAAAATGCGAGCGTACCTGTCATTGAAACCGGCGCGGGCATTTGCCATACGTATGTCGATGCCACCGCCAAAGCGGACATGGCAGCCGCCATCGCCATCAATGCGAAGGTACAACGTCCGTCGGTGTGCAACTCGATGGAGACGCTGCTCTTGCATCGCGACTTTGCCAAGGCGCACCTGCCTGCTCTTGCCGAGCAGTTCCTGCACGCGGACGTGGAGCTGCGCGGCTGCGAGGAAACACGGGCGCTTGTCTCCGCGGCTGTTGCGGCGACGGAGCAGGATTACGCAACCGAATATAACGATTATATTCTGAACGTGAAGGTCGTCGGCGATTTGGATGAAGCGATGGCGCATATCCGCCGCTTCGGCACGATGCATTCCGAGTGCATCGTCACCGAAACAGCCGAGCATGCCGAACGGTTTCTGCAGGAGGTTGACGCGGCGGCGGTTTACCATAACGCCTCCACCCGCTTCACCGACGGCTTCGAATTCGGCTACGGCGCGGAAATCGGCATCAGCACGCAGAAGCTGCACGCCCGCGGACCGATGGGACTGCCGGCGCTCACGTCAACGAAATTTTGCATCGTAGGCAACGGACAAGTCCGAGCGTAATCTTTTATTTCATATCATTGTGGAGGAGAAACCATATGAGAGAGATCCCTTCCTTATTGTCGCAAAACATATGCTTCTACGGCGCAGGATCGATCGCCGAAGCGCTCATCCGCGGGCTGCTGGAGCAGCAAAAAGCGCTGCCCGAGCATATCTCGGTGCAAAATCGGCAAAACCGGGAAAGATTGCTGCTGCTGAACGACCGTTTCGGCGTTCGCATCCCTTCGTCCGAATCCGACAAGACGGCGATGCTGCGGGAAGCGGATATCATCGTTCTGGCGATGAAACCAAAAGACGCCGAAACTGCGCTTTCCGGGCTTTCTTCCGTCATTCATGAAGGGCAAATGATCGTATCGGTCATCGCCGGTCTTTCCATCGAAACGACGGAGCGGATCTTGGGCTTCCGCCCGCCCATCGTTCGTACGATGCCGAACACCTCGAGCACGATCGGTTACGGCGCAACCGGCATCTGCTTCTCCGGCCAAACAACCGAAGCGCATCGCGCGCTTGCTCTGGAGCTGTTCTCGGCCATCGGCACGACGGCCGTCGTCGACGAGTCGCAGATCGATCTGATCACAGGCGTGTCCGGCAGCGGTCCGGCCTATTTCTATTACATGATGGAGGCGGTCGTCGCCGCTGCGGTGGAAGGCGGCCTGGACGAGGCCATGGCGCGCGAGCTGACGCTGCAAACCGTATTAGGCGCGGCGCAAATGGTAAAAACTACGGCGGAAGATCCGGCCGTCCTGCGCAAGAAAGTGACGTCCCCGGGCGGAACAACCCAAGCCGCCATCGAAACGCTGGAATCGTACCGCTTCACCGAAGCGGTTCGCAAGGCGATTTTCCGCGCTGCGGAACGCGCCGGCGAGATGGGGGCCATGATAGGAGGAGTTTACCATGACTGACTATTGCCTCGCAACGTACCGCTGCTTTGACGACAAAGCGGATTTTCATAAAAAAGCGCAATCGATCGCCGTCGGCTTAACCGTCGGCAGCTGGACCGATTTGCCGGAAACGAAAAAGGAAGCGATGGCGAAGCATCTGGGCCAAGTCGTTTCCGTACAAGCCTATGAAGCTGGAGAAACGCCCTTCGGGGCACGTTATGCCGATATTTCCATCGCTTATCCGGACATCAACTTCAGCCGGGATATCCCGGCACTGCTCGTTACCGTATTCGGCAAGCTGTCGATGGACGGGCGAATCAAGCTGATCGATCTGAAATTTTCCGAGTCGTTTCTACGCGGCTTCGCCGGACCGAAGTTCGGGATGGACGGCGTCCGCTCCCTGCTCGGCGTCACCGATCGCCCTCTCCTGATGAGCATTTTCAAATCGGTCATCGGCCACGATCTCGCCGGTTTGAAGGAACAATTTTACCAGCAAGCGCTTGGCGGCGTCGATTTGATCAAGGATGACGAAATCTTGTTCGAGAACCCGCTCACTCCGCTTGAGCGACGCGTGGAAGCTTGCATGGCCGCGGCCAAGGACGCCGAGCAGCAAACCGGCCAAAAGCTGCTTTACGCCGTTAACTTAACCGGCCCGACCTCGCAGCTTGCCCGGCAAGCGAAACGCGCGATCGAAGCCGGCGCGAACGCGCTGCTGTTTAATGCGCTAGCCTATGGCTTCGACACGCTGTACGAGCTGGCGAGCGATCCCGACATCACCGTGCCGATCGCGGCGCACCCGGCGCTGGCCGGTGCGATGTATCCGTCGCCGCATTACGGCATCGGCGCATCGGTGCTGCTCGGCAAACTGATGCGGCTCGCGGGAGCCGACCTCGTCTTGTTCCCTTCGCCATACGGCTCCGTCGTTATGCCGCTGGCGGAGAATATGGCGATCAAAGACGCCTTGCTCACGACCGATATGGCAGGCGACTATATGTACGGCACATCGCCGGACAGTCATGGCTCCGACACGCCTAAGCTGAAGGCAAGCTTCCCTGTCCCTTCCGCCGGCATTCATCCGGGACTTGTGCCGAACATCATCCGCGATTTCGGCGGCGACGTTGTCGTAAATGCGGGCGGCGGCGTACACGGCCATCCGATGGGCGCGGCCGCAGGCGGGCAGGCGTTTCGTCAAGCGATTGACGCCGTACTGCAAGGCCAGTCGCTTCAGCAATACGTCGAACAAGCGCCGCAAGAGCGTCAAGCGCTGGCGGCGGCGATTCTACTCTGGGGGGTAAAGTCATGACCGAAGCCATAGATCAGCAAGCGGCATTCACATCTCAGACGATGGCGAAGGCCTATGGCAAGCAACCGATCATTTTTTGCGATTTTGACGGTACGATTACGAACAATGACAATATTGTCGCCATCATGAAGCATTTTCGTCCCGAAGGCTGGGAAGCGATCGTCGACGACATCGTCACGCAGCGGAAAACGATCCGCCAAGGCGTCGGTGAAATGTTCGCTCTCCTCCCCACGTCGAGAAAAGAAGAAATCGTTCGTTATGCGATCGACAACGCGACAATACGTCCCGGATTTGCCGAGCTGCTCGCTTCGTGCGAGCGTAATGGCATCCCCTTCTATGTAACGAGCGGAGGCATTGACTTTTTCGTCTACCCGCTGCTCGAGCCGTTTCCGATCGCCAAGGATCATATTTATTGCAACGCCAGCGATTTTGGCGGGGATACGATCCGCATCCTGTGGCCGCATGCTTGCGACGAGCACTGCTCGAACGACTGCGGGATGTGCAAAACAACGATCATTCGGGGGTATGCGAAGGAAGATTATTTCCGCATCCTGATCGGAGACAGCGTGACCGATTTTGCCGGCGCCAAGCTGGTCGACCTCGTATTCTCCCGTTCGCATTTGACCGACAAATGCGTGGAGCTGGGGCTGCCGCACGTGCCGTTCGAGACGTTTCACGACGTGACGTCCTACCTTTCCGAATTGAAAGTTTTGAAAGCATAAAAACATATTCGCATAAATGGTCATTGTGAGTAATAGGACGATAGCAAGAGGTAACTAGTACATGCAATATGATTAGCTTCAAGAAAGGATTAGACACGATTATGGAGTTTGCATCGATTCCGTTAGAACATAAACAACGCGCGCTCGCCGAGCTGCGCGACATCAAAACGACTTTCGCCGCGCAAAAATGGTTCCCCGGCACAAGCGGCAACCTGTCGATCCGGGTAGGCGACTATAGCCCGGAGCAGTTTCATTTTGCCATTACGGCCAGCGGCAAGGATAAATCGGTAAACACGCCGGCCGACTTCCTGTTCGTCGACGCGCAAGGCAAACCGGTCGAAACGACGGGACTGAAGCCTTCCGCCGAAACGCTCATCCATTGCGAAATTTATCGTTTGACCGGCTGTGGCGCGATTTTTCACGTCCACACGGTATTCAATAACTTGGTTTCCGAGCTGTTCTGGGACCGCCAGTCGATTCCGGTTGACGGCGTCGAGCTCATTAAAGCCTTTAACATTTGGGACGAAGAGGCGCACATCGATATCCCGATCGTGCCGAATTACGCCCATATTCCGAGCATCGTGCCGCTCATTGAAGGCAGCATGAAGCCGGGAATCCCGGGCGTGATGCTGCGCAAGCACGGGATTTATGCTTGGGGTGCCGACGCTTTCGAAGCGAAGCGCCACTTGGAGGCGTTCGAGTTTATTTTCGAATACGTGTACCGCTGGCATTTGTTGAACAAGTAACACGCTGAACTTATATATCAATTCTAATCCTAAGGAGGCCGGTCCATGAGACAGCAGCACTATCTCACCGCGACGCTGCGCGACGTTCCAGCCGACGCGGAAGCCGCGAGCCATCGGCTCATGCTGCGCGCCGGTCTTGTCCGGCAGCTGGCCGCAGGCGTGTACAGCTATTTGCCGCTGGGCCTGCGCGTGCTTAGGCGCCTGCAATCGATCGTCCGCGAGGAAATGGACCGCATCGGCGCCCAGGAGGCGTTTCTGCCGTCGGTGCAGCCGGCGGAGGTGTGGAAGCAATCCGGACGTTGGGACGTCTACGGCCCCGAACTTATGCGATTAACGGATCGGCATGGCCGCGAATTCGCATTAGGTCCGACACATGAAGAAGTGATTACAACGATCGTGCGCGATGAAGTCCGCTCGTACAGGCAGCTTCCGCTTACGTTGTATCAGATTCAGACGAAATTCCGCGACGAGCGGCGTCCCCGCTTCGGCGTACTTCGGTCGCGCGAATTTATGATGAAGGACGCTTATTCGTTCGATACGGACGAGGAGAAGCTGGACGCAAGCTATCGTGCAATGTACGGCGCATATACGGCGATATTTTCGCGCTGCGGCCTGCAATTTCGAGCGGTCGAAGCCGACTCCGGCGCGATCGGCGGCACCGGGACGCATGAATTTATGGTTCTTGCCGACATCGGGGAAGATACGATCGCTTATTGCGACAGCTGCGATTATGCGGCAAATGTCGAAAAGGCCGAGGCAAAAGCTAGTCAAGAGGATAATCAGAGCGGCATTGAGGATACAGAGCTAATAGCCGACGAGCAGGACGGTATCGAGTACAAGAAACTAACCGCCGTTTCGACGCCGAATATTCGGACGATCGAACAACTGACCCACTTCTTGCAGGTGGAGTCCAAGCAAATCATCAAAACGATGGCGGTTGCCGTCGACGGCCAAATCGTTATTGCGCTGCTGCGCGGCGACTATGAACTGAACGAGCTGAAGCTGAAGCATCTTTTTCAAGGGACGCTTATCGAGATGTTGTCCGAAGAGCAGATCGCTGACGAGCTGAAGTCGGTACCCGGTTTTATCGGCCCAGTCGGATTGGAACGATACCCGATCATTGCCGACCATAGTGTTCGCGGGATGGTCAATGCCGTGATCGGCGCTAACAGGCCTGATGAGCATTTGATATGCGCCCGGCCCGGCCGCGATTTTGCCGTAAAAGGATATTTCGATATCCGCAATGCTCAGCAGGGCGACTGCTGCCCGCGCTGCGGCGACGGACGTCTGTCGTTTACGAAGGGCATTGAGGTCGGTCACATTTTCAAACTGGGTACAAAATATAGCGAGAAACTCGGGGCGACCTTTCTTGACGAGAATGGAAAATCGAAACCGATCATCATGGGCTGTTACGGCATCGGCATCTCCCGCCTGCTGGCGGCGGTCATCGAACAGAACCACGACGATCGCGGTATTGTCTGGCCCGTGCAACTAGCTCCCTTCGATGTTCATTTGATTCCGATTCAAGGAACTGATCCCGACCAACACCGTCTTGCGGAGCAGTTATATTCGACATTGCAGCGGAACGGTTACGAAGTTTTGTTGGATGACCGCAACGAACGGGCCGGCGTTAAATTCAATGATGCCGACCTTATCGGACTGCCTTACCGAGTCGTGATCGGGAAAAAAGCGGCCGAAGGTATCGTTGAGTGCAAAAACCGCAGGACAGGCGAATCGATTGATATTCCGGCAGATCGGCTTATCGAATATATTCGGCAAAACGATGGAGACTTCGGTAAGCCGACTCATTGAATATACAAAATAAGCAGTCGAACCTTCAACGGGTCGGCTGCTTTTTTACTGTAACTCGTAGTTTTATATTTCTTGTTATTTCTGTAGAATAAGGGCTTGAAAATGAGGTTGCCCGTCTTGTAATGGAATTGTATCAAAACCGATTTCCTTAAAATATTTACCTGCCAACATTTTTACAGTATGGTCAAAATATGATGCGAAGAAACGTTTCGGATCACACCAATCATTTTCCCACACACCTTCTGAATCATTTCCACCGTAAATTCCCATATAAAATAAGGCATATGGTTTCATAACCCGTTTTATTTCCAAGAGTACCTCATCTATTTCACTTTTAGGCACATGTAACAGACAGTTCAAGGCATATACAGCATCAAACGTACAGTCAGCAAAATCTAAATTGTAAAAATCCATTACATATGCTTGAAGTCCCTTCTCCTTGCAATAGCGTATCATTTCAGGGGATAAATCAACACTTGTCACTTCAATGCCATTTTCTTTGAAGTAAAGACTATCAAAGCCTGTACCAGCGCCAATTTCAAGTAAATATTTTTTATTCGATGAGAGTAATTTTGTCAGAAACTTTTCTCTCTCGATAACCTTCCACTCAACGGTTTTGGCATTTACCCTTCTATGCGAGTCGATATCATACGATTTAGCTAGATTAGCCTTATTCAAATTCCACTCCTCCATTTACATTAACTTAAGAGTCCGCTCCTCAGTCAAAATTGATATGATAGTTCAAGCGAATAACTCTCTTGTCATCCAACGACTTTCCTCTTCTATCGTCCGATCACAATCCATGACCAACGAAACCTCCGGACAATGCGATAACCGATCCATGGAAGGGCTAGCGCAGCAATTCCGCCTGTAAGGATGCAGGCGTGATACAACAGCGGAGACGACGCGTTCAGCAAGTAGCGGCGCCAAACCAACAACACGAACGGATGGGACAAATAAATGGCGAAAGAGCCTACTCCTAACGCGACGAATAGGTTAATCAGCTTGGCGTTCATATTTTGCATCCAGGCTGATAAGAGCAATAAAGCAATGCAGCTAAGTACAATATACGTGTAGTTCGATAAGGATGAATATTTTTCGATCCAGTTCAATGTCGTCCCCCAACCCGGCCGAATGAACAATACAGCTTCTTTGCCGACAGCTAGCACGCCTGCGCACAATGCCGCGCCAATCCACAAACCCGCTCTTCTCTTCAGAACCCGCATGACTTGGTCATAATGCAACCCGACATACGCGCCAAGCAGGACGTATAACGAATAGAAGAAAATGACGCTTCCGGGAGCATAAATTTTGAAAACCGTTTTGTTCAGGATGATAAAGCCAATCTGCGCCAAAACCGCAATAACGAATAAATACCGGCGAAGAAAAGCAGCTTTGCGAATGAGGACCAGCAAAAACGGGAACAGAGCGTACAGCTGGATAATGATAATCATAAAATAGAGGTGCGAATAATTGCGCCCCCAAAGCAGCCTGCTGAAAAAATCGACCGTATCGTCCATCGTCAGTGAATGTCGAATGCCCAACTGCAAGACAAGGAAATAAAATAACGACCAGGATACATAAGGAACAACGATGTACATGAACCGTTTCTTGGCGTAGGCCAACCACACCTTGGCCCCTCTCAAATGCTCGTAATTGTAAAACAATACGACCGCGCTTAAAAAAATAAAAACGGGTACGGCAAACATCGAGCTTTTATTCAGCACGAAATAGATCGGGTACATGAATGATTCCTTCGACAGAAACGCAACCGGGTAGGCGGTTGTATGAATTAGAACAACGGCCATGATCGCAAGGCATCGGTACATGTCCAGATACGGAATTTTGGCTTTTGGAGCAATCGTCATTGGATCTCTTTCCCCTAGTTTTTTCTATTATTTTCTAGCCCCTTTTCTATTGACGTTGCTATGCCTAGTAAAGTTTCGTATAACAACCAATATTTGTTGAAATAGATGCAAAAAAGCCACTCCATCAATATGGAATGGCTGCTTTTCTGCAAAACTACTTCTCTATTATAACAATCGTTCAGGGAAAAAGACGAGCAGCACAGGCAAGGAGCTTGCGCCTGGCGAGCTGAACGTTATGGTCACTTCCGGCGGCGGATCGTCCTCGCTCGCTCCCTCCGGCAAATTCTGCGTATACAGCAGCACTGCGTCGCTTGGTCCGGCAAATCCGCCGTTCGGCACCGAAATGACCTTACCGTTAACGATGACCGCGCCCGCAAAATTGCCTGCACGCGGATTCAGTACGATGCGCATGCCATAGGAGAGGTTTTTCAGCTTGATCGTCGTGACGGCACCATATTCGCCGCCATCGACCGTATTTCTGCCCGACAATGCATCGAAGCCCGGAATCGTGTCTCCGCGATCGCCTAACCGGAATTGCATTTCGGTGTCGATAATTTGGTTGACTTCGATGGATCGATCTGTATTTTGAAACGTCCCCCGGTTGCCGACTCTTTCGAGGATCGGCAAAGCGAACACATTGGATAACGGATCGTCAAACTCTCTTACCATTACGGTCGTAAACAGCAGCGGTCCGTCCGTATCGACATCGATCAACCCGGAGAGGCCGTCGCCTTCGTTCATGACGATTTTCTCCAGTTCCGGCAGCAGGACGATCGAACCGTTAGCAGGTACCGTCATGTTTTTTTTGGCCGAGCCTGTGAAATAACGCTGTACCGCGGCATAACCGAATTGCAGCGCGCTTGGACTCGGGCCGGCCAGACCTTTGTTCCCTACCGTCAAATTTATATCGGATGATTGCTGATTCGTTACAATGATTGCCAGTTTCAAACGTTCCTGCGAACCGTTCCGGTGATGCAGGAAGATGCGGCCCGGACCGGACAATACGTCCTGATACAACACTCCGCTCTCAAATACTCTTTCAGGTGCGTTGGACAAATATAGCGTACGTCCGCCACGCGTTTCGCTGGAGTTTAAGCCTGGGTATTCTTTCATGAGGGCGTTGTCGATTTTTACTTTGTCCCCAGGTTCCCCATAACGCATGTAATATTCGAACGGCGTATACATCACTTCGTCCGTTACGCGAATTTCCTTCGTTGCGATATTGCTTTGTTCTCCGTCGTTATCGTAAACGGAATGGGTCACCGTGTAGGTACCCGCTTCGAAAAACACTTTTTTCTTTTTCGCAAAATCGGATTTTTCGATTTTGCCGTTCGTCGTCCACTCGGATTTGACGATTTTGCCGTCGGGGTCGTAGCTCTTGTCCTGAATATCAAATGGTTCCCCGCGTTTCACGACCGTCGGCGCCGTGAAGTCGGCAACAGGCTTAACATTCGGCTCCGGCAAAAACACGATGTCGATTTTGCGTTCCGCCGGACTAAACGTATACGTCGCCCCTGGCCATAACAAGGGAATCGCAGACAAAGGCAAGTATGTACTTCCATTCAGCTTCAGCACCGGCGCCGGCAGCAATACATATTCATTGTTATGCTTCGAGCCGCGCATGTCGTTGTTGACCGTGATTTTGTTGAAATACGTGTCGATATGAATGCCGTTCTTGTCCGTATACAGCTTTGCGCCGAGCGTTGCGGCAAGCGTGCTCGCCGGTATCATCGTCACGCCTTTTACGACGGGAAAGGGTGTCCTGATTTTCTTCTCCCCGTTGACGATCAGTTCGGTTCCTCCGTGCACAAACGACAAAGTAGCCGGTCCTCTTGCTGCTTGCGTTTCCCCGTTTCCGAATCCGACGGCCGCGGTGAACATCACCGACAAAGCAACCGCCAATCGAAATAAGCGCGGACCGCTTGTTCTCTCTCTCTTCATCTGTTCTCCTCTCTCTCTACAAAAAAAAAGCTCTCCGCCCACACTATGTTAGACGGAGAAACTAGGCAAAAAGTTACGGACTGGAAAATATTTTTAATTTATCGTAAATTCTGATAATCTTCCGATTGATCGTTCAAACCAATCGCATCGTAGGCGAATGCTGAACGATCAATCTTCCGATTGATCATTCAAACCAATCGCCTTTGCTGTGAATATTGCTTAGCCTGCTCCGCCGTCTCGATCCGATTGCGGCTCCATTCCAGCAAAATGCGGTCGATATATCGGATATGCATCTTGCCGGCGAATACCGCTTCCTTCAATGCCGTCAATATGAGCGTCTCCGAATAGCTGTCCCGATCGATCCAATTCGCGATATTCTCGCATTCCATCGGCGTCAGCGGCCTGCCGAACTCTTGCTCGAATACGGTAAATATATCATTCGACTCCGGCAGAGGCGGAGCGGTCGATTTGGACTCCTCCAGCACGCAGCGCGCAAGCTTCTCATACATGCCGTACAGATTGTATTTCTCCGACTGAACGGACGTTACGGGATCAATTTCTTCATCAATGGTCAGAAACCGTTCCTTCATCAGATTTTGCAGCGCGACAATAACCGCTTCCGGTGAAGCGCCCATACGCGACTGGATTTCTTCTATCGTCGGGAACGACTTCTGCTCCTTTTCCTTAAAGGCAATCAATTGAATGAGCAGCATCGCTTCCGTATCGTTCAGCTTAAGCTTGCGGTACGATTTCAACAGCAGGAACGGCACGCTGGCGGAACCTTCTTCAAAATAATGCATAAATGCCCGCGTCATCGTTTTTGACATGTCAGCCTCGTTCATCCGCCTCACCTCCTTCCATGATCTCGCTTCAAGAAGCTACGGATATAAACGGTATAGCAGCCGCGGGAACGGAATCGTTTCGCGGACGTGATCCAGGCCGCATATCCATGCGACAGTCCGTTCCAAACCGAGGCCGAAGCCGGAGTGCGGCACAGTGCCGTATTTGCGCAGGTCGAGGTACCACTGATACGCTTCCTTAGATAGCTCGTGCTCGGTATACCGTTCCTCGAGCAACTGAGGGTCGTCGATCCGCTGCGAACCGCCGATGATTTCCCCATAACCTTCCGGCGCGATCATATCCGCGCACAAAACGACTTCCGGCCGATCCGGATGCGGCTTCATATAAAAAGCTTTGATCGACGTCGGGTAATGGGTAATGAACACCGGCTTATCGTAATGCTCGGCAATCGCCGTTTCGTGCGGCGCGCCGAAATCTTCGCCCCATGGAACGTCGAAGCCGTTTTTGTTCAGAAACTCGATTGCTTCGTCGTACGTGATGCGCGGGAAAGCGCCGGTGACCTTCTCCAGCTTCGAGACGTCGCGGCCAAGCGTCTGCAGCTCTGCCGCGCAATTGTCCAGGACGGAACGTACGATGTGCGAAACGAACTGCTCTTGGATACGCAAGCTCTCTTCCAGCTCGACAAACGCCATCTCCGGCTCGATCATCCAAAATTCGATCAAATGGCGGCGCGTCTTCGACTTTTCCGCGCGGAACGTAGGCCCGAACGAATAAACGCGGCCCAGCGCCATCGCCGCAGCTTCCATATACAGCTGGCCGCTTTGCGTCAAATAAGCGTCTTCGTCAAAATATTTGGTATGGAACAGGTTCGTTGTCCCTTCGCAGGACGACGGTGTCAGGATCGGCGGATCGACAAGGTGGAAGCCCCGGTCATCGAAAAATTGCTGAACGGCACGTATGATTTGCGCCCGGATCACCAAGATCGCGCGCTGGCGCGGCGAACGAATCCACAGATGCCGGTGATCCATCAGGAAGTCGACGCCATGTTCTTTAGGCGTAATAGGATACTCCTCGGCGATTTGAATAATTTCGACCCCTTGCAAAGTCAGCTCAAAGCCGCTTTGGCTCCGCGCATCTTCCCGCACGGTGCCTACCGCATAAAGCGAGCTTTCGTGCGTCAACTTGCCGGCCGCTTCCCAGATGTCCTCGGCGACTTCGTTTTTGACGAGCACGCCTTGAATAAACCCGGTCCCGTCACGCAGCTGCAAAAACTGGATTTTCCCGCTGGAGCGCCGGTTATGAACCCAACAGCCGATCTTTACCGTTTTTCCGACATGCTCGCTTACTTCGCGAATGGTACACTGCGTAGTCATTGAGATGGCCTCCTCGCTTATTTTGATTCCGCAATACCTTGTTTTCCTTTGACAAGCCTGAACGTATCGCGGGCAATCATCAATTCTTCGTTGGTCGGTATAACAAGCACTTGTACTTTGGAGCGCTCGGAAGATATGCGGCGGTTGTCGCTCGAGGACTGACCGTTTAACGCCGGGTCGACCTCAATCCCGAAAAACGTCAGCTTCTCGCAAATCGTTTGCCGCAGCAATGCGCTATTCTCGCCGACGCCGCCCGTGAAGACGAGTGCATCCAGACCGTTCATCGCCGCCGTATACGCGCCGATATATTTGCGAATCCGGTATTCGTACATGTCGAAGGCCAGCTTGGCGTTTTTGTCGCCTTCGCCCATCGCCTCGATAATTTCCCGCATATCGCTGCTTATGCCGGATACGGCCAGCAAACCGCTATGCTTATTCAGCATCGAGCTGACTTCGCTTAACGTCAGTTCTTCCTTGTTCATCGTAAACGGAACGATCGCCGGGTCGACATCTCCGCTGCGCGTACCCATCATGAGCCCTTCAAGCGGCGTCATCCCCATGCTCGTGTCGAACGATTTGCCATGCTGCACCGCCGTGCAGCTCGCTCCGTTGCCGATGTGGCACGTAATCATATTCAGCTCCTCGATCGGCCGATCCAGGAATTGTGCTGCCTGCTTGCTTACATAGTTGTGCGACGTGCCGTGAAAGCCATAGCGGCGGATTTTGTGCTTCTTATAAAGTACCATAGGAATCGCATACAAGTAAGAGCTGCGCGGCATCGTCTGATGAAATGCGGTGTCGAACACGACCGCTTGCGGCACTTCCGGCATGTTCTGCTCGACGGCCTGAATCCCCATCATGTGCGCGGGATTGTGCAGCGGCGCCAGATCGTACAGTCGTTTGATCTCCTGCTTCACTTCAGGTGTCACGATGGCTGATCCCGAGAAGGCTTCGCCCCCGTGCACGACCCGATGGCCGACGGCTTCGATTTCTTTAACCGAGCCTATGACCCCGTGCTCTTTTGAGGTAAGCATCTCCACCACCTTACGGATTGCCGTCGTATGGTCCAAAATTTCGCTGACGACCTTAACATCCGGCTTTTCGGACGGTTCATGCGTCAATATTGACGATTCCATCCCGATCCGTTCAACCTTGCCTTTCGCCAGCACCTCTTCGGTAGCCCCCATACGGAACAACTGGTACTTCAAAGATGAGCTTCCGGCATTTACGACTAAAATATTCATAAGCGGTCACCGTCCTTATCATACCGGAAAAATCCCGACCCTGTTTTGACCCCGAGCTGGCTTGCGCGGACCATTTTCTTGAGCATCACGGAAGGACGGTATTTGACATCGCCGAATTCGCGGAACATGCGCTCCAGTGCGGCAAGCACCGAATCCAGACCGAATCGGTCCGCCATCTCGAGCGGTCCGTAATGGAACGAATAGCCGATCCGCATCGCACTGTCGATATCTTCAGCCGAAGCTACGCCTTCCTGCAACACATGCAGCGCTTCGTTGATGAGCAAGCAAATGAGCCGGGACGTGACATACCCCGGAGACTCGTAAACCATAATTCCTTTTTTCTGTATCGTTTCTTCGACAAAATGCTTCACATCGCGGAACGTTTCATCCGAAGTTTTTAAACCGCGAATGATTTCGACCAGATCGATTTTTGCAACCGGATGCAAAAAATGAAGCCCGATCACGCGTTCCGGCATTCTTGTCGATTCAGCAAGCTCCGTCAAGCTAAGCGTAGACGTATTGCTGGCCAGGATGACGTTTTGCGGGCAAACGCGGTCGAGCGCCGCGAATACTTCCTTCTTCGTTTCCAAATCTTCTGTTACCGTTTCGATAATCATATCGCATGAAGCCAATTGACCGTATTCGGTCATTTCGTGAATGCGGGACAAGACGAGCTTTTTCTCGGCTTCGGTGATGGCCCATTTTTCAAGCTGTTTATCCAGGCTTACGGTGATCATGTCCAACCCATGCTGTAAATTGTCGGCCGTTTTTTCCAGCAGATACACTTCGAGACCTTGCATCGCGAGCATTTCGGCAATGCCCTGACCCATCGTTCCGGCGCCGACAACGCCTATTTTTTTGCGTTCCATGTCCTCACCCACTACGTCTAATGTAAACCCTTCATTAAAAATAATACATGTTCCCCACCGAAAAGACCAGCGATAAACCCATCCAGATTATGAAGCTTCTTTGCCAATTGCATGACAAATTTATGCTCGGCCCATACGTGGCCTTCAATCCTTATTATCGTTTATGATAGAGATAGCCTAATATGCCTCCCAGCACGGACAAAATGCCGCCTCCGCCCGAAAAAAGCTCTGCGGAGATCCAGACAAAAAACCCATGAACCAATCGGTTCATGGGTATCCGAGTTTAACGAAACATCTGCATTTACGCCGGAATCAATTCGCGGCATCGTTTCAGCAAATCGCGGAACTGGTCGCCGGACAATACCTCTTCGGCAATCAATATATCCAGCGACTGTTCGAATACGGTTCGATACTGCTCAAGCAGTTTCTTCGTCCGGTCGAACAGTTCGTCCAGAATCGCCGCGTTTTCCTTCATCAGCTCTTGCTTCGTCACGTTCTGCACGTTGACGATGCCAAGTCCGGTTAGTCCGGAGTTCATCATCGTTTCCACGATATTGAGCGCTTGTTCGAAGTCGTTGCGCGACCCGGTACTGCGGCCGTTATAAAAAATTTCCTCCGCAGCCGCGCCGCCAAGCGCGATCATAATCTGCTGCTCCAAGAACGGCTTCGTGTACAAATATTGGTCTTGCTGCGGATTATGCCTTACATAACCTAACGCTTGCCCCCGAGGGCTCAGCGATACTTGCGACACGCTGCCCGGGCGGACGAGCTCCGCCGCGATTGCGTGGCCGAGCTCGTGCATCGCAACGCGCTCGCGCTCTTCTTTCGTCGCTTCACGATCGGTTTTTTCGCCCATCATCACTTTATCGATCGCCAGCGACAGATGGCGCTGTTCGATTAGGTCCAGGTTCTCGCGAAGTGCATAGATCGCCGCTTCGTTCATGACGCTTTCGAGCTGCGCACCGGAGAAGCCGAACGATTCCTCCGCGACCCGGTCGAGAACGACCGACTCGTGCATCGGTTTATTTTTGCCGTGGATGCGCAAAATATGCTGACGGCCTTTTTTATCAGGCAAATCCACTTGGATGTGGCGGTCGAAACGACCTGGGCGCAGCAATGCGCTGTCCAGCATTTCCTTGCGGTTCGTCGCTGCGATAATGAGAACGCGCGGTGTTTCGCTGGAATGAATGCCGTCCATTTCGGTGAGCAGCTGGTTAAGCGTTTGGTCATATTCCCGATGCTGCCCGCCATCGCGCTTGCCGCCGATCACATCGATCTCATCGATAAAAATGATGATGTTTTCTTTGTTTTCCTTCGCCGCGCGCGCCCGGCCTTCCTTGAAAATATCGCGGATGCGGCTCGCGCCGACGCCGACGTACATTTCGACGAATTCACTACCGGCTGCTGCAATAAATACGGAGTTCGTGTAATGCGCAGCGGCTTTCGCCATCAGCGTTTTGCCTGTTCCCGGAGGTCCGGTCAACAAAATGCCTTTGAGCGGTCGAATGCCAAGCTTCTTGATCTCCTCATGGCGAATAAGAAAATCCAGCGCCTCGATCAGTTCTTTTTTGGCGCGGTCCTGACCGCCAATGTCGTCGAAGGTCAGGAAAGACGGGGTTCTGTTCTTCGTATATTTCCGCTCAGAACCGCCGCCTATACCGAAATTGCCGCGCATTTTAATCGTGTAGAACAATACCGTACCGATCACGGCCATCATAAACAACGGGACAATGTTCACCCCGATGAAATACAGAAATACGAACACGACGGGAATGATCCCGATAAACAGCTCCTTGCCATATTTACTCATTCGGCCACACCCCGATCTTCGCCGGCGTACGAGGCAGAATTACGAACTTGCTGTGCTCACCGTCCGAAAGACTCACATATACGTTCGTATCGTCCATCTCCGTCGACACCTGAATCTTCGGATTCGATTTGGCGATATCGCCAAGCGCTTGCGGAATTTTCGAGTAATGCATCGTTTCCATCGCTTCGGCGACTTGGAACAACGATTTCGACCAAACCTCCTCGAGTACCGGTGAGGATTCATTCGATGCTTCAATGTTCAGCTTACGGCTTCCGATAATCGAAGCTCCTTCTGTTGCAACTTTATTATATATTTCACGAAGGTTTGCATCCTTCGAAAGCTTCAGCTTCACGGATACTTCTCCGGAACTGATGTTCATCTGCGATTGCTCGACACCCGGTGCTTTGTTTACGATATCGGACAATGGATTTTCCATCGCAACGCTATTGTATACGAACCAACCGCCGAACAACACAACCGAAGAAACGACAAGACTAATCGCGATAGGCATGAGACGCAATTTCAAGTTGACGTCCCCCTTTCTAATAATTGTTCAAGTTTTTTATATATCGTCCGTATGTATAAGAGTATATCACATGATGTATACGAAATGGCGATGCAATGTGTGGAAGCGCTGGGCATCGCGCATGAACAAATAAGCCCGACACGCGATAATCGCATGTCGGGCTTGCTATTAGATCGAAATATTATGCGGTAAAATTACGTTTGGCCGCTTCATATAGTTGGCTGGCATCCTTTGCTTTGACGTTCTTGATCACATTGATGGCAAAGAGCAGAACGCCTAAAATAATCAGGATTGCACCAACGCCGATGATCGGACCGTAAGGCGTATCTTGTTCCAAGTACAGGAGCAGGAACAGAGCAATCATCATAATCGGCGTGCCGATGTTATGCAGCCAGAAGTGCACTTTGGCTAGCGCGCTTTCGCCGGCTTTCGGAAACAATACATAGATCAGCCCTGCAATGCCCATCGATACCCAGCCAAGCAAATTGACGTGCGCATGTACGCCTGAATATTGATGCTGATCGGCAAGTTCCATATACAGTCCAAAAGCGACACCGATCAAAAAATAAATGACAGCCACTTTCAAAAACTTCACGCCCATCGTACCATCACCCTTTGCCATAATATTTGGAAAAATCCAAAACTAATCGTAGCACAAGAATGATGGTGCAACAACGGGTGATTTCACAATTTGTTCAAAAATTTCGTTGTTCCGTTTTACCGGTTCGGTAAATATACCGTTTCAATGAACGCCCCATCCGCAAAGCGATAAAAATCATAATTGAACCGCGTATCGCCTTCCTTGTCCTTTTCCTTATAGAAAGCTTCCCAAACATATTGTCCTTGAAAATATCCCGGCGTCAACCGCATTAAGGAGATGTCCGTCTTTTCCTTCAAAATCTGTTCCTTTAGCTGCTCCCGGGATCGGCCGTTTTTCTGAAGCTCGGCATGGACGCTGTTTGTCCCGACCCAGACGATCATGCTTTCGCCGTCTTTGTTCTCTCCGAATATGATCCGATACGGGTCGTCCCAAACAAACGAATCTACGCGATTTACCTTTACAAGGTCGGTTTGCTCCTTGGCTTTTTGCACGGCAACGGCATCCTCGTTCCATACATCCGTATGCGCGTATACGTAAAACCGATGCAATCCGAATAAGATAAGAGCTAATCCCAGCATGGAAATCAGGATGAATCGCCGCTTTTTCGAACTTGCGCCTCTTCTCGCTCTCATCGCTGCAGCAAACGGTCGAAGCATGAGGATGCTTCGAATTTGATTTTTTCCTCATCCAGCGTCAGACATTCGCCGCCCTTAATCAACTGCCGTCCGTCAACCCATACGTCGGTTACGTCTTTGGCCGAAGCACTGTAAACGACATGCGAAATGCAATCCGTGCGCGGCAGGAAATGAGCCTGATCGGCATCCAAAGCAATAAAATCGGCTTTATTCCCCGTTTCGAGCGTTCCTACGCCGTCCAGCCAGATTGACTTCGCCCCTTGCACGGAACCCATGCTGAGCGCCTCAAAAGCCGGCACGGCCGTCGGATCGCCCGACACGCCTTTATGAATCAACGCCGCAAGACGGATTTCTTCGAACATGTCCAAATTGTTGTTACTCGCCGCGCTATCCGTGCCTAGCGACACGAGTACACCCGCTTTCAACAGCTCCGGCACCCTGGCAATGCCGCTGGCCAGCTTCAAGTTGCTGCCCGGATTATGCGATACGCGAACATCGTGAGCGCGCAAAATGGCGATTTCTTCATCCGTCAGATGGACGGCGTGCGCAACGATTGAAGGTCTGCTGAATAACCCAAGCTTCTCCAGATGAGCGACAGGCCGCAGGCCATAGTCTTGGACGTTCTGTTCGACTTCGGCTCTTGTCTCCGACATATGCGTATGCATCGGCAAATGAAGATCGTGCGCGACACGGACGAATTTTTCGATATAGTCCGGTGGACAAGTATACGGCGCATGCGGAGAAATCATCGTTGTGATGCGACCGTCGGCTTTAAGGTGCCAATCCTTGGCGAAACGCGTCGCTTCATCCAGCTTCGCTTTTTGCACCTCATCGGAGCAGAGGCCGATGACGCCGCGCGTAAGGCAGCCGCGCATGCCGGATTGCTCCACGATTTGCGCGACCGTATCCATATGATCGTACATATCGACAAAAGCGGTCGTACCGCCCTTCAGCATTTCGACGACGGACAGCGCCGTCCCCCACTTCACATCTTCGGACGTAAATTTGCCTTCCATCGGCCACATTTTTTCCTGCAGCCAGACTTGAAGGTTTAAGTCATCGGCGTAACCGCGCAGAAGCGACATGGCCGCATGGCCGTGCGTATTGACGAGTCCGGGCATAAACCATTTGCGTTTGCCGTCGATCGTCTCATCGAATTCGCCTTCCGGACGCGTTTCGCCGATATAAACGATGCGATCGCCCTCAAACGCCATATATCCTTGAACGACCGGCCGCTCGGCCGCCATCGTAATAAACGTTCCTTGTTCGATTAATGTTGTTTTCACTTTTGCCACTTGTGCACGCCCTTTCGCAAACATTCAACTTTTACTGTACAACGACCTGCAACCAAATGCAAGAAGAAGGCGCACACTCTTCACTGCAGCAAAAAAACCTGCACTGTGGTCTTACCCCTGTCAAGTAGACATAAGAAAAAAGCTATGCTGCCAACGCGCACCGATATTCAATCGGTGCGCGTTGTTTCAGTTTGGCTTGAAACCTCTGGTAGTT